>JAGOCN010000035.1 GCA_017998735.1 Giesbergeria sp. | reverse complement strand
GACAGCAGCAGGGCCTGCGCCGCGCACGGCCGAGTCTGGCGCTGCAGGCTGCCCGTTCGCACTGCAAATGCGTGCGAATCCGTGCACACTGAGCGCACAAGTGCGGGCAGCGGGATGCATGTGGCCCGGTTGTCTTGCAGCCCTGGCCCCGCCTTGCTTCCCGGTCCGCCGCCTGCGCCTTTCGGCAGGCATTGATCAACACTGCAATGGAAACCACCACCATGGCACAGACAGACAAGGTTCTCTACACCGCCAAGACCCGCACCACCGGCGGGCGCGAAGGCGCATCGCGCAGCGAAGACGGCCACCTGGACGTGCAGCTGACCACGCCCGGCACCGCTGGCACCCCCGGCACCAATCCAGAGCAGCTGTTTGCCGCCGCCTATTCGGCCTGTTTCATCGGCGCCATGCAGACCGTGGCCGGCAAGATGGGCGCCCGGCTGCCGGACGACACGGCGGTGGACGCCGAGGTCGACCTGTGCGATTTGCCCGATGGCGCTTACCGCATCGCGGTGCGCCTGCAGGTGCATCTGCCCGGCATGGAGCGCGGCGAGGCACAGAAGGTGCTGGACGCAGCCGGCAAGATCTGGCCCTATGCCCATGGGTCGCGCGACACCATCGGCATGGCGCTGACCTTGGCCTGAGTGCCGGCAGCCGTTCAGCCTTCTGTCTGCACAAGTGCTATTGAAACAATAGCTTTCAGCGCTTGTCCTGTCTGGGCTGGAAGCCTTTTTTACCTGCATTTTCAATGGCTTTGAACGGTACTTGCAACCCGGCGGCAAACGCGGGCACCGCCTTCTGGCAAGGCAGCGCTGGCAGGGTGACAATGGCCGCATGAATGCCTTGCTCCCCGACCCCTTTGCCGCTGACCAGCCTGTTGCCGCTGGCCAGCATGCCTTCTCCCGCCTGACGCCCGATGTGGTGCTGGACGCGCTGGCCAGCGTCGGTCTGTATGGCGACGGCCGGCTGATGGCGTTGTCTTCCTATGAAAACCGCGTTTACCAGGTCACGCTGGAAGACGGCCAGCGCGTGGTGGCCAAGTTCTACCGACCGGCACGCTGGAGCCGCGCCCAGATTCTGGAAGAGCACGCTTTTGCCGCCGACCTGATGGCCGCCGAGGTGCCGGCCGTGGGCGCGCTGGAGCTGAACGGGCAGACATTGCACCCGCACGCGGGGTTCGAGTTTTCCGTCAGCCCGTGGCGCGGCGGGCGCCAGCCCGAGCTGGACGATTTCGAGGTGCTGGAATGGATTGGCCGCTTTCTGGCGCGCATCCACACCGTGGGCGCGGCGCGGCCATTCGTGCACCGGCCGGCGCTTGATTTGCACAGCCTGGGCTCGGAGCCGCACGACTGGCTGCTGGTGCACGACGTGATTCCGCTGGACATGCAGTCGCGCTGGCGCAGTGCCTGCGAGCGGGCGCTGTCGCTCATCGGCGGCCACGGCCACCCCGAAACCGGCCCGGCGCGCCTGCACCTGAAGGACGCGACCGTGCTGCGCCTGCACGGCGACTGCCATCCCGGCAACATCCTGTGGACGCCGCTGGACGAGTGGGGGCGCGGCGGCCCGCACTTTGTCGACCTGGACGATGCACGCATGGGGCCGGCGGTTCAGGATTTGTGGATGCTGCTGTCGGGCGACCGGCGCCAGCGCACGCACCAGCTTTCCGCGCTGATCGACGGCTATGAGCAGTTCCGCCCCTTTGACCGGCGCGAGCTGGCGCTGATCGAGCCGCTGCGCACCTTGCGCCTGATTCACTACAGCGCCTGGCTGGCGCGGCGCTGGCAGGACCCGATCTTTCCCATCAACTTTCCGTGGTTTGGCTCCAGCGACTATTGGAAGGGCCAGGTGGACATGCTGGAAGAGCAAATCGAGGCCATGCAGGAAGAGCCGCTGAGCGCCTGACAGGCAGGGCTGGCCTTTGAACGGTGTCCGTTTCAGTAGCGCGATGAGCGGTCCGGCCCGGCCGTGCGCGGCACCACCACGCCGGGCTGCGGCACGGGGGCCTGGTCTTGGTGGCCATTGCTGTTGCTGTTGCCGTTGCTGTTGTTGCGTGGGTCGTACAGCACCGCGCCCGTGCCCACGCCGACACCGGCACGCGCCGCGCTGCCGCCCAGTGGCACGCTGGCGCCCACACCGACATTGCCCGTCACCTGACCGCTGCTGTTGACGCCCACCCCGGCGCCGAGCGGGCCGATGCCGGTGCCCAGGCCCAGCGAGGGGCCACCCGATCCCGTGCCCACGCCCAGCGTGAAAGGCCCGAGTGGAATGCCCACGCCCACCCCCACACTGCCGCACCCGCCCAGCAGCAGGGCGCTGGCCAGCGCCAGTGCGGCAAAAGGGCCGGAGCGCAGCCGGCGGCGCTGGCAGACAGAGGGAGAAAGGCGAAAAACGCGAGAAAAGGTGGGATTGCAAGGCATCCGGCCATGATAGGCAGCCGGGGCGGCAGGCACCTGGCAGCCGGTTCGGCTACAAACCAAAAGGTCTTTTGACAACAGGTCTTATAATCGCGGCTTCGATAAAGCCATGCTTTCACAATGGCGCGCTTCCCAAAGACAGCCCCGTCTGCGCGCCGCCACTCTGAATGGCCTTTGCGCCCTCCGCCGGTTTCTCTCACTGACCGGCAACCAAAGTTTCGCTCTGGCAAGCGCTGCTTTTTTTCAGGTGCTTTTCTGCGCTTGCCTTGACGGCTTGCAGCCAGGATCGATACACCCGGTCTGCCTTGGCGCAGGCCATTTCCCTGATTTTTTGTTTTTGATGGGCTGTGCTGTTGCGCCGCCCCTGCTTTTCATGACCTCTTTGCATTCCAATTCGCACACCAACACCACCGTTGGCAAGTACCTTGTATCGCCCCTGACGCGCCAGCTGGACGACGGCCGTTTTGCGGCTTCCGTGTCCATCCGTTCCGGCAAGGGCAGCCACACGCACGACCGCGTGCTGCGCCTGGACCCGGTGTTTGCCGACCACATCGCGGCCGCGCACTACGCCACCAGCGAGGGCCTGCAGTGGATTCGCCATCGCCATGCCCCTTCGGTGCAGGCTTGCCCGATGGGCTGACCACGCCCTGCCAGCGGCGCTTTTAGAAGCCGCTGTGCATCTCGTGCAGCAGCCCTGCACACCCCAAGCCCCGGCAGTGTCCAAGCCATACCGCCGGGGCTTTTTTCATGGTTTTTCCGTTTTCAATTGTCCGTTTTCACGGTTTGCCGGCCTGGGCAGATGGCCCGGCAGGCGGGGCAGCAGTGCCGGAAGCAGCCGCACCTGCACCCGCACCGACAGCCACAGGGTCGCCCAGCTGCAGCGCAGGGCCGTGCTGCCAGGCATCGGCACCCTGCTGCACGGGCGGCGCAGGAATGTCCTCGCGGTTCTTGCGCTTGTCACTGGTGCGCACGCCAAAGCGTTCGTCGCGTGCGGCCACCATGGCGGCATCGGCCTGGCCGTCGGCGGTGAAACCCATCATGAGCTGCGGAATACCCACCGGCAGGGTGCTGCCGGACGCGGTGTGCCAGGTGTGCCAGGTCTTGCCGTAGGTGCCGACCAGCTTTTGCATCAGCGCATGCTCTGCCACCTGCGGAATGCCGGGAGCGATCAGCTGGCCTGAACGCACTTCGTGCACATGGCTGTGCCACAGGGGTTTTTCAGCTTCGGGTAAAGAGGCAAACAGGCGTTCGGTCAGGATGTACTCGACCCCCACCAGCTTGGCCGTGCGGCCATTGCCGTCGTACAGAACGCACTGCGTCACCTCTTCATTGACATGGGCGCAGTAGTGGTGCGCTTCCATCTGCGCTTCCATGCGGCCACTGTAGAAGTGAAACCCGTCCAGGTAGGCATTGAGCGCATCGATCGGGGGCCGGTCCTGCAGCAGCGCGGCACCGGCCTCCAGGGCGCGTGTCTCGGGCGCTTTGGACGCACCCGGCGCGCGCACGCCGGACGCGGTGTTGTCGCCGCCGCAGGCAGTCAGCAGGGCGGCCAGTGCCAGGCTGCTGGCGCGGAATGCGGAAAGAAGCACAGGGTGGGCAGCAGACATTTTTCAGGTTCCTTTCATGGCAAATGAACGGCATGGGCCGGCAGGACCAGCTGGCCGCCGGGCAACCATGACCGCGTTCTACCGCAGCTGCGCTTGCCCGAAAAGGGTGTGCAGCACCCTGCATGCAGGGTGCGGACAGGGCACCACGCCAGAACACGGCTTCTGCTGACAGGAAAGCGGCGCGGTGCGACTCTACGATGGCCTGTCGCCCCTTGCGGGCAGTCTGCCAACCAGGTTTTTACCCATGCCACTTCACTCCACCTCCCCCCTTTTGCTGGCGCGGCGCCCGCTGCTGGCCTGCTTTCTAGCCGCCGTGGCCTGCCCGGCCGCGCTGGCCGCAGCGCCGGCCGCTGGCGGCAGCGCACTGCTGGAGCGCATCAACGCCGCCACCGACACCCCGGCGCTGGCCAAAGGTGCGCGGGGCGATACCGTGCTGCGCGCACAGGTGCTGCTGGACCGGGCCTGGTTTTCTCCGGGCGAGATCGATGGCGTCTTTGGCGGCAACATGCAGCGCAGCGTGAAGGCCTTTCAGCAGGCACGCAACCTGAAGGCCAGCGGGCGCATGGACACCGCCACCTGGCAGGCGCTGCAGGGCGAGGGCAGCGCGCCGGTGCTGGTGCAGTACACGCTGCAGGCGTCTGACACCGATGGCCCGTTTGAAAAAATGCCCAAAGACACCATGGAGCGCGCCCAGCTCAAGGCCATGGGTTTTGAAAGCGTGACCGAGGCCCTGGGCGAAAAATTCCACTGCAGCCCCGCCTGGCTGCGCCGGGCCAACCCCGGCAGCAACTTTGCCGCGGGCGACAGCGTGGTGGTGCCTGCAGTTGCCATGGACCATGCCGCCAAGGCGCCCGGCGGTGCGGCGTCGCTGCGCATCGACAAGGCCAGCCGCGTGCTGTCGGTGCTGGACAAGGACGGCGCCATGCTGGCGGCCTTTCCGATCAGCATGGGCGGGCGCTCGGACCCGCTGCCGGTGGGCAAGCTGGAAATCAAGAACGCCGCCAAAAACCCGGTGTTCACCTTTGACCCCGACCTGCTCAAGGGCACCAAGGACAGCGACCGCAAGGTGGACATGGCGCCCGGCCCGAACAACCCGGTGGGCGTGTACTGGCTGGGCCTGAGCAAGCCGCACTGGGGCATCCACGGCACGCCCGAGCCGGCGCGTGTGGGCACGGCGGAAAGCAACGGCTGCATCCACCTGACCAACTGGGACGTGCTGCGCCTGGCAGATGTGGTGAAAACCGGCTTCGTGGTCGATGTCCATGCCTGATGCCCGCGGGCGGTGGCTGCTGGCGGCCGCCCTGGCGCTGCCCGCCCTGGCGCTGGCCGCTGGCCCCGATTCCGGCGCCTTGCCGGCCGGTGAAGCGGCAGCAGCGCTGCCAGAACCTGAACCCCCGGCCCTCGGCATGCCGGTGCAGGGCGTGGCGCCAGGGGACGTGCAGGACACCTACACCGACCAGCGCGGCGGCGGCGCGCGGGTACACGAGGCGCTGGACATCATGGCGCCGCGCGGTACGCCGGTGCTGGCCGTGGACGGCGGGCGCATCGCCAAGCTGTTCCTGAGCAAGCCGGGCGGCACCACCATTTACCAGTTCGACGCAACAGGCCGCTTTGCCTATTACTACGCCCACCTGGACGGCTATGCCGAAGGTCTGGCCGAGGGCCAGGCGGTGCGGCGAGGCCAGTTGCTGGGCTATGTCGGCTCCACCGGCAACGCCAGCCCCGATGCGCCGCACCTGCATTTCGGCATCTTCCGGCTGGACGCCCAGCAGCGCTGGTGGACCGGTGTGCCGCTGAACCCGTACCCGTACCTGCGCGGCGCAGAAACAGCCACAGCGCCTTGAAGCCCGATGCCCGAAGCCCGATGCCTGATGCCTGATGCCCGCAAGGCGCATCAAAGCCTGCGCTCTCCTACCCAGGGCTTCCGGTTGTTTGACCGTTCTTGTAGGTAAATCTCCCTACCTGCCTAAAAAACAGGCACAGAGGCCAAAGCTTTGCCACAATAAAAACCAGCCTGTTCGCTGTTACAGATTTTGAAAAGGAAATTGCCATGAAAACCAACATGATTGCCGCCGCCGCCCTGCTTGCCCTGTCTTCGGGTTTTGCCGCCGCCCAAACCGCTGCCCCTGCCATGGCCGACAAAACGGCGCCCATGGCTGCCACCACCCAGCCCGCAGGCACCATGGCCGCGCCCATGGCCCCCAGAATGCGCAGCGCCGACCGCAATGCCGCCATGAAGACCAGCACGGACCAGATCGAGCAGATGCTCATGGGCGCGCAAAACCGCGCCGACTACGCCAATGTGCTGGAGAAAAACGGCTTCCGCATCTCGTCGATCAACTCCGACAAGAAAGACTTTCTGGAGTACGAGGTGGTCAAGGGCAACAACAGCTACGAAGTGCGGCTTGACTTCAAGGACGGCGCCACCAAAGCCACCGACATTGACGTGACCAACAACATGTGGCGTGCGCCCTCGACCAAGGCGATGCTCAAGGACAAGAACTACACGGTGGCCGGCACCATGGTGGCCGACCCCGAGGGCCGCTACAGCGACCGCCGCTACATGAAGGCTTCGACCGACGAAAAAGACCAGCTGGAAAAGCTCCGGACCGCCAACATGACGGCCGCGCAGTACATGGCCAAGATCAAGGCGCGTGGCTACCAGATCACCGCTGTCAATGACAAGGAAGCCGACTACCTGGAGTATGAAATCCTCAAGGGCGACAACAGCTACGAAGTGCAGCTCGATGTTGACGCCAAGACCAAGGTCATCAAGGAGGTCGATGTGGCCACCAACACCTGGGACGCCCCCGGCACTGAAAACGCCAAGGATGCAAAAGACGCGATGAAAAAGTGAGCGTTCTGCCAGTCAGCCAGCCAGTCTTTCTTCAGGCAAGGGCCGGCGCTGACCGCTGACCATGCAGACCCGGCACCCAGGACCGGGTGCCATGCAAAAAAAGCCCCGGCAGCCTTCAGGCTGCCGGGGCTTTTGCTATTTATTCAATAGCTTTCAGCGCACGCCAGGCAAGCGCTGGAGGCTGTTTTGACCTTGAATGGAGCGCGCGATGAATGTGCTGTCCACCAGGGTTGCGGACACGCCTTAAGGCTCGCTCCAGAGCTTGCCGGCGGTGGCCCAGTTGTGCTTGGCGACGTCGGTGATGATGACGTCCACGCTGTCGGCCGAGCTGCCCAGGGTGTCCACGACCACCTGGGTCACGGCTTCGACAAAGGCGCGCTTTTGCTCGACGGTGCGGCCTTCAAACAGATCAACACGGATGGTTGGCATGGGGTTTCCTTGTGAATGAAACGGAGGGATAAAAAAGACTGCGGGACCCAGGGTCGGCCACAGCCGGCAGAAAAATTTTCAATCGCGGTAGTCCATGGTCTGGCGGTCCAGCCGGCGCAAGAGCGCAGGCCACTCCAGGTCGCCGTCCCACTCGCTGCCGTCGCCCACCCACTGGCGCTGTGTCAGTGCGCCCAGTTCGGGGCTGACCGCCTGCACCACGCCACCGCTGGCCGCCATGGCACGCAATTGCGCCTGTGCGGCGCGCTCCAGAATGTGCATCAGCATCCAGGCCTCGGCCACGCTGCGGCCGGCCACCAGCGGGCCGTGGTTTTCCAGAATCAATCCGTCCAGGTTGCCCAGGCGCGCTACCAGCCGCTGCTGCTCCTCGGTCCCCAGCGCCAGCCCTTCATAAGCATGTCGCCCCAGGCGCCCGTGCAGGCGCATGGCCCACTGCGAGGTGGGTTGCAAACCGCCCGGCAGCATCGACAGCGCCACGCCCCAGGGCGTGTGCAGGTGGATGACGCACTCGACCTCGGGGCGCGCCGCATGCACCGCGCCGTGGATGGCAAAGCCGCTCGGGTTGACGCGCGCGCCCGAGCCATCGACCACCTGTCCCGCCACGTTCACCTTGACCAGGCTGGACGCCGTGATCTCGTCAAAGGTGGCGCCAAAGGGGTTGATCAGGTAGTGGCCCGGCTCGCCCGGCACGCTGGCCGACAGGTGCGTGTAGACCGTGTCGTCCCAGCCGTTGAGGGCCGCCATGCGGTAGGCGGCGGCCAGGTCGGTGCGCACCTGGCGCTCGGTGCGGGGCGGGCGCGCCGCCGCCAGGGCCACCTCCGTGGTGTGTGCAGCGTCCGCCATGGCGTCAGACCAGCAGCGCGTTGACGCGGCGCACGTAGGCGGCCGGGTCGTCCGGCAGACCGCCTTCGGCCAGCAGTGCCTGGTCAAACAGGATGTGCGCCAGGTCGTTGAAATGCACGCTGCCGTCCAGCTTTTTGACCAGCGGGTGCTCGGGGTTCACTTCCAGCACCGGCTTGGAGTCGGGCGCGGGTTGGCCGGCCTGCTTGAGCATGCGCGCCAGCTGCGTGCTCATGCCGTCGTCCTGCACCACCAGGCAGGCAGGCGAATCGACCAGGCGCGAGGTGATGCGCACGTCCTCGGCCTTGTCTTTCAGCGCTTCCTTCAGCTTGGCCAGCAGCGGCTTGAAGGTTTCAGCGGCTTCTTCCGCCGCCTTCTTCTCGCCCTCGTCCTGCAGCTTGCCCAGGTCGACCGCACCCTTGGCCACGCTTTGCAGCGGTGTGCCGTCAAAGTCGTGCAGGTAGTTCAGCGCCCACTCGTCGACCCGGTCGGTCATCAGCAGCACTTCAATGCCCTTTTTCTTGAACACTTCCAGCTGCGGGCTGTTCTTGGCCGCCGCCAAGCTGTCGGCGGTGATGAAATAGATGGCGTCCTGGCCGTCCTTCATGCGCGCCTGGTAGTCGGCAAACGACACATTGGCGGTGTCGCTGGTGGTGCTGGCAAAGCGCAGCAGCCTGGCCAGGCGCTCGCGGTTGGCAAAGTCCTCGCCCAGGCCTTCTTTCAGCACAGCGCCGAATTCGGCATAGAACTGGCTGTACTTGCCTTCCTTGGCCTTGTCGTCGGCGTCCACCACGTCGGTGACATCGGCCGCACCGTCAGCGCCTTCGGCTGCGTCCGCCGCTTGGGCGGCAGGGGCCGGCGCGTCGTGTTTGTCGTGTTTGGCCAGGTCTTCCAGCATCGACAGCACGCGCTTGGTGCTGCCTTCGCGGATGGCTTTCACGTCGCGGCTTTCCTGCAGCAACTCGCGGCTGACGTTCAGCGGCAGGTCGCTGGAATCGATCACGCCCTTGACAAAGCGCAGGTAGCTGGGCATCAGCGCCTCGGCGTCGTCCATGATGAACACGCGCTTGACATACAGCTTGATGCCAGCGGTCTTGTCGCGGTTCCACAGGTCAAACGGTGCTTTGGCCGGGATGTAGAGCAGCTGCGTGTATTCGGTGTTGCCCTCGACCCGGTTGTGCGCCCAGGTCAGCGGATTCTCGTGGTCGTGGCTGATGTTTTTGTAGAACTCCTGGTACTGCTCGTCGGTGATGTCGCGCTTGGGCCGCGTCCACAGCGCGCTGGCCTTGTTCACCGGCTCCCAGGTGCCGGTCTTGACCATGGCGCCAGGCTGGCGGCCACCGGCCTCATCCTGCGGGTTGATCAGTTCGCCGTCTTTCCATTCTTCCTTTTCCATCAGGATGGGCAGGCTGATGTGGTCGGAGTATTTGGCAATGACGCTCTTGAGCTTCCAGGCATTCAAATACTCTTCGGCGTCGTCGCGCAGGTGCAGCGTGACACTGGTGCCGCGCGCTGCGCGGGTGATGGCTTCGACCTCGAAGTCGCCCGTGCCCCCGCTCACCCAGCGCACGCCCTGCTCCGCCGGCAGGCCGGCGCGGCGCGACTCGACCGTGATCTTGTCGGCCACGATGAAGCCCGAATAGAAACCGACGCCAAACTGGCCGATCAGCTGCGCGTCCTGCTTCTGGTCGCCGGTCAGCTTGCCCATGAAGTCCTTGGTGCCGCTCTTGGCAATGGTGCCCAGGTGGTCAATAGCCTCCTGTTCGCTCATGCCGATGCCGTTGTCTGTGATGGTCAGCGTCTTGGCGGCGGCGTCAAACGACACGCGCACTTCCAGGTTCGGTGCGTCCTCGTACAACTCGGGCTGGTTCAGCGCCTCGAAGCGCAGCTTGTCGCAGGCGTCCGAGGCGTTGGAAATCAGCTCGCGCACGAAGATTTCCGGGTTCGAGTACAGCGAGTGCGTGACCAGGTGCAGCAGCTGGGCCACTTCGGCCTGGAAGGACAGGGTTTGTTTGCTCATGGTGTGAAGGCTCGAAAAGGTCTACAAAAAATCAGGGAAAAAATGCGGCTCTGCCACCCGCCTGCGGCGACGGGCCTGGCACCGCACTGCGGGACAAGCGCTCAATTGGGGATGGCTGCGGCATTTTCCAGAGGCGCCGGGCGGCAGGCTGGCCAGCGCGGCCCGCGCACCCGTTTCAGAACTGCTCGCCCGGCGCCAGAAAGCGCCACTGCCCGACCGGCAGGTTGCCCAGCAGCACCCGGCCCATGCGGATGCGTTTGAGGCCCACCACCTTCAGGCCCACCTGCTCGCACATGCGGCGG
>JAGOCN010000349.1 GCA_017998735.1 Giesbergeria sp. | reverse complement strand
GGCGCTACACAATGGAGAGCTGCTGGCGCTTGCCGGGCAAGGGCTGGAGGGCAAAATCACCCATACCCTGCAGGTCATTCACACACCCGGCCATGCCGCCAACCACCTGTGCCTGCTGCTGGTCGAGGACGGCCTGCTGTTCAGCGGCGACCATGTGCTCAACGGCAGCACCACCGTGGTCGATCCGCCCGACGGCAACATGGCCGACTACCTCGGTTCGCTGGACGTGCTGGACGCTGCCTGCCAGGCGCATGGCGTGCAGTTCATCCTGCCGGCGCATGGCTACGTGCTGGGCGATGCACGCGGCACCATTGCCCGCCTGAAGGCGCACCGGCTGGCGCGCGAAGCCAAGGTGCTGGCCGCCATGCAGGCGCTGCCCGACGGCACCGTGCAGCAGTGGGTGGAGCATGCCTACACCGATGTGCCGCCGCGCATGTGGCCGGTGGCGCAGCGCTCGCTCATGGCACATGTGGAACGCATCCGCTCTTTGGGACCCGGCAATGACTAAAAAAACACCCCCCCTGCGCCGCGTTGCGGCTTCCCCCCAGGGGGACGCCGCCGCTGCGGCGGGGCGGCCCTTGCAGGGCGGCCCGCGCACAGTCCGCGCCGATACCAACGCCGGCGCCAGTACAGGTACAGGCACTTCAAAAAACAAGACTCCACACGACATGACCGAAACAGAGCGACTGGCCAAGCGGCTGGCGGCAGAGCATGGCCTCTCGCGCAGCACCGCCGAGCAGTACATCGAAGGCGGCTGGGTGCGGGTGGACGGCAAGCCGGTGGAGGTGCCTGGCGCGCGCGTGCGGCCCGACCAGCAGGTGCTGCTGGCGCCAGAGGCCAGCGTTTTCAACCTGGCGCCGGTCACGCTGCTGCTGCACAAGCCGCCGGGCTTCGAGGCCGGTCTGGGCATGGCGGCGGGTGCGGCTTCGCACGGCAGCCGCAGCCAGGGCGAGCGCCCGGCGCTGGCGCTGATCAACCCTGCGTCGCACATGGAAGGCGACGCGGCCGACACGCCGGTGCTGCTGCGCCATTTTCGCCAGCTTGAATGCTTCACGCCGCTGCCCACGCCGGCCAGCGGACTGGTGGTCTACACGCAGGACGCCCGCATTGGCCGCAAGCTGCAGGAGGACATCGAGTCGCTGGAACAGGAATGCATTGTCGAAGTGGCCGGACAGATAGCCGAACACGGCCTGCAGCGCCTGTGCAAGGGCCTCACTTTCAACGGCCGCCCGCTGCCGCCCATCAAGGTCAGCTGGCAAAGCGAAACCAAGCTGCGCTTTGCATTGCAGGGCATCCGCCCCGGCCAGATACCGGCGATGTGCGAGGCGGTGGGCCTGCGCGTGCTGGCCATCAAGCGCATCCGCATTGGCCGCGTGCCGCTGGCCAAGGTGCCCGAAGGGCAGTGGCGCTACCTGCAGGCCTGGGAGAAGTTCTGATGGAAAGTGACAGCTCCAGCGTTTGGGGCCAGATCGGCATGGCAGTGGCGGCAGAGTTTTCCGATCTGCCGGACGTGACGGAATTCACCCGCGTGGTGCTGCGGCTGCTGCTGGCAGCGCTGCTGGGCGGCCTGCTGGGATTTGAGCGCGAACGCAAGGGCAAGGACGCCGGCGTGCGCACGCACATGCTGGTGTCCATGGGCGCAGCGCTGTTTGTGCTGCTGGCCAGCCAGGGCGGCATGAAAGACAGCGAGCTGAGCCGTGTGATACAGGGCGTGATTGCCGGCATCGGTTTTCTGGGCGCTGGCACCATTCTCAAGGCCGAGCGCGAAGATAAGGTGTATGGCCTGACCACTGCCGCCGGCATCTGGCTGACAGCCGCCATCGGCGTGGCCGCTGGCCTGGGGCGTGACTCCACCGCCGTGCTCAGCACGCTGCTGGTGCTGGCAGTGCTGGCACTGGTGCCGATTCTGGTGCGGGATGTGGAGCCTGCACCGCACGACCGGCCTGCGGACTCGGACCCGGACCCGGACCCGGACAAGGAAAAAAAATTGGATGGTGTGGCGCCAGAGGGTTCCACGCTGGCCGGCAACCGTGCGGGCAGTGCAGGCAACGGTGGCAGTGCCGCCGGCAGGGAACGCAAGGCATGACCCAGGTCTTTGGACCGGCAGAACCGGGCTGGTTGGCATGCTTGCCTGCCCCTGCCCTGCAGGCACGAAAAAAAGTGTGAAGCGCGCCGATAAGCCGGATTCTGTGCACCGCCGGCCTTCTTGCGAAGAGCGGCGGCGTGACCGCCATTACTCTGGGCCGGGTGTCGCCACCACGGCTCGGTGCTACCTACCCGCCAACTCCGCGGAACCACGTCAACGTTGGCCTACTTGGTATTGCTGCGCGCAGAGATTGCCCGTTTCACCCGGGGCGCGTTCCGCGCCACGGGTGGCTATGGGGTTTCCCGGCTTGCGCCGGTAACCGTCTGGCTTGCGCCAGCCGGGCCAGCTTGCGCTGGCACCCCATAGAACACCCACAGCTGCGGAACCTTTCCCGACTCGTCTCTGTTGCTCTGATCCTCACCTCACGGTGGGCAGCCGTTAGCTGCTGCGCTGTCCTGTGCAGTCCGGACGTTCCTCCAGTGCCAGGTTTCCCATACGGCACCAGCGGCGGTCTGGCGTGCTTCACGGGGCGAATTATCGCAGCGTTGTTCCGGGGCGATGCTGCAGGCACAGCCCTTTGGTTGCAAGGCTGTTCAACTGGGCCAAAATGTTCGGGCTTTGTTCCCCCTTATTTAGCCTTCAGGAGACCGCATGAAAGTCGACAACATTCTGCAAACCATTGGCAACACGCCCCATGTGCGCATCAACCGGCTGTTTGGCCCCAATGCACAGGTGTGGATCAAGTCCGAGCGCAGCAACCCCGGCGGCTCCATCAAGGACCGCATTGCGCTGGAGATGGTGCAGGAAGCAGAACGCTCGGGCGCGCTGCAGCCGGGCGGCACGATCATCGAGCCCACCTCGGGCAACACCGGCATCGGCCTGGCGCTGGTGGCCGCTGTCAAGGGCTACAAGCTCATCCTGGTGATGCCCGACAGCATGAGCATCGAGCGGCGCCGCCTGATGCTGGCCTATGGCGCGCAGTTCGACCTGACGCCCAAGGAAAAGGGCATGAAGGGCGCCATTGCCCGCGCCGAGGAACTGTGCGCGCAAACGCCCGGCGCCTGGGTGCCGCAGCAGTTTGACAACCCGGCCAACGACGCGGTGCATGCGAGCGCCACGGCGCAGGAAATCCTGAACGACTTCTCTGGCGGGCTGGACGCGCTCATCACCGGCG
>JAGOCN010000348.1 GCA_017998735.1 Giesbergeria sp. | reverse complement strand
ATGCTGCCCAGGCCGCCGACCAGTACGCCCATGACGAGCCCTGGCGCGTTGCGGTTGCCGCGCTGGCTGCCGGCGCACTGATGGGTTTCCTGCTGTCGCGCCGTTGATGGCCCTGGTGCCGCGCCGTCACCGGCACAGCTGGCACCGTTAAACGGAGAATGCGCATGAATTGGCTCTCGTTGTTGGGATTGGAAGCTTTGGTGGCCCGTTGGCAGGCTGCCGGGCTGGAGGGCGCCATTGCGGTGCAGGACCGGCTGGAGCTGGCACACATGGAGTGGCAGGACCAGAAAAAACGCCTGGTCCAGTTGCTGGTGCTGGTGGTTGGCGTGGCCGGGCTCACGGTGGTGGCGCTGGTGGTTCTGTCGCTGGCGCTGGTGGTGCAGTTCTGGGACACCGACCACCGCAACATGGTGGCCTGGATCGTGGCGGGCGTCTGGATGCTGGGCTGGGTTGGCGCGTTGGCCGCGCTCATTTCCATTGCTACCACATCGGCAGAAGCCTTTGCCTTTACGCGCAGGGAACTGGTGCGCGACTGGCATGAAATCAAGGAGCGCGTGTGAACAAAGCAGCCGGGGCGTCGGAGCCCATCCTTAAAAAACCTTCAGACGACCAGCAAAAGGTCATTGACCGCATCGAAGCACAGCGCGAGCGCCTGCGCGTTCGCCGCACCGAGCGTGTGCACCGCATTGCATTGCTGAAAAAAGAGCAGGCAGTGGTCAGCGACACCCCGCTGTGGGTGCGCACCGCCGTGGTGGCCAGGCGCTACCCGGTGGGCGCGGCTGTGCTGGCAGGCGTGGCGCTGCTGGTCGGCCCCAAGCGGCTGGTGCGCTGGGCCGGGGTGGGCCTTCCGCTGTACCTGCGCATGCGGGGTCGCTGAAGGGCTGCCTTCTTCGATGAACTGCAAAGGCCGGTGGCTCCTTCGGGGAACACCGGCCTTTTTTCATTCAGGGCAGACCCTGCCTGTATAGGTTTCTTTTCTTCTTTTTCTTTTTCTTCTGCTTCTGCTTCTGCTTCTGCTTTTCTGCCAATGCCTGGGGTGCGCTGCGGTCTGCTTTTCTGGGTTGGTCAGGCAAGCGCCTTGAGCGCCCTGGCCGTGCGGCCGACCAGTGCCGGGCCTTCGTAAATCAGGCCGGTGTAGATCTGCACCACATCCGCGCCAGCGCGAATTTTGCTGACCGCGTCTTCTGCGCTCATGATGCCGCCCACGCCAATGATGGGAAAGCGGCTGCCCAGACCGGCGCGCAGCTGGCGGATCACCTGGTTGCTGGCTTCCAGCACCGGTGCGCCGCTCAGGCCCCCGGTTTGTTGTGCGTGCGGCAGGCCCTGCACGGCTTCGCGCGCCAGCGTGGTGTTGGTGGCAATGACGCCATCCATGCCGTGGCGCTCCAGTGCCTGGGCAATCACGTCCACCTGGTGTTCGTCCAGATCGGGAGCGATTTTCACAAAAATCGGCACCCGCCTGCCATGGTTCTGCGCCAGTACCTCGCGGCGCTCTGCAATGGCCCCCAGCAGCCCGTCCAGCGCCGCGTCGCCTTGCAGGGCGCGCAGGTTCTGCGTATTGGGCGAGCTGATGTTCACCGTCACGTAATCGGCATGCGGGTACACGCCTTCCAGGCATTCAAGGTAGTCGCTGGTGGCGTTGTCGATGGGTGTGCTGGCGTTCTTGCCGATGTTCAGGCCCAGCAGCATGGGCGCCTCGCCCGGCTGCGTGCGAAAACGGGCGCGCTTCACATTGGCCACGAACGCTTCCAGGCCATCGTTGTTGAACCCCAGGCGGTTGATGAGGGCCTGCGCCGCGGGCAGGCGGAACATGCGCGGCTTGGGGTTGCCGGGCTGGGCGCGTGGCGTCACGGTGCCCACTTCCACAAAACCAAAGCCCATGGCACCCAGGGCGTCGATGCAGCGGGCGTTCTTGTCCAGGCCCGCGGCCATGCCCACGCGGTTGGGAAAGGTCAGGCCGGCCAGCTCCAGCGGGTCGGACACGGCCTCGCTGCGCCAAGCCCATTGCAGCGGCGTGCCTTGCCCACGGGCCAGCAGCGACAGGGTCAGGTCGTGCGCCGCTTCGGCGTCCATGCTGAACAGCACCGGGCGGGTCAGGGCATAGGGAATCAGTGGCATGGGGATAATTCACGGTTCATCCTCTGATTCTCTCCCATGACAACACCTTCTCCGGCTTCTTCATCCTTCACCCAAGACGAACTCAAGGCACTGGTCGGCCAGGCGGCCTTGCAGTACATCGTGCCCGGCGACATCGTCGGCGTGGGCACCGGTTCCACGGTCAACAAGTTCATCGAGGCGCTGGCCGGCATCAAGGGCGATATCCGTGCAGCCGTGTCCAGTTCGATGGCCAGCACCGAGCGCCTGCAGGCGCTCGGCATCCCGGTGCTGGACGCCAACGAAGTCGAGCAGCTGTCGGTGTATGTGGACGGCGCCGATGAAATCGACGCCAACGGCTTCATGGTCAAGGGCGGCGGCGCTGCCCTGACGCGCGAGAAGATCGTGGCCTCGCTGGCGCTGCGCTTTGTCTGCATTGCCGATGAAAGCAAGCGGGTGCAGGTGCTGGGGCGTTTTCCGCTGCCGGTGGAAGTCATTCCCATGGCAGCCCGGCAGGTTGCCCGGCGCTTTGCCGCCCTGGGCGGCACAGCGGTGCTGCGCTTGAAGAGCAACGGACAGCCGCTGGTGACGGACAACGGCCAGCAGGTGCTGGACGTGACCGGCCTGCAGATTGCCGATCCGCTGGCTTTCGAGTCGGAAGTGAACCAGTGGGCTGGCGTGGTGACGGTGGGTGTGTTTGCTCACCAGAAAGCCTCGGTGTGCCTGCTGGGAACTGCAAAGGGTGTGCAGACCTTGACCTATTGAAGACCAGGGGGCACCGGCCGCGCCGCTGGCTTTTGTCTGGAGCAGTTTCAGGGTGGCTGGCAAGCTGGACGCGGCGTTGGCAGCAGCGCTGCGGCAAAGCTGGGGTTTTGCCAAAAATTGCCTCCAGCCCAGGCGTAGCCTGCGCCAGCAGCTCATTTTTCGATAGCAAAAGAGAAGACTGCCTGCAGGTGCGGTACCAATATCAGCCAGGCAGGGCTAAAGCTGTCAGGCAACCAGGCAATGCAGAAGTTCTGCAATCCTGGCCAGGTCCGCTAAAAGCGGATGCCTGCCGGGTTGGCCTGTGTGGGGCTTGGCGACGGGGTGCGCGCCGGTTGCATCGTGTCGGTGGCATCCGCTGCCTTTTCTCTGGAAGCAGACGGTGGCCGCACGGGCTCGGCACGTTTAACTG
>JAGOCN010000347.1 GCA_017998735.1 Giesbergeria sp. | reverse complement strand
CCAGGGGCAGATCGCCAATTTCGTCAAGAAACAGCGTGCCCCCTTGCGCCGCCTGAAAGTAACCTGGCCGGTCTTGCACAGCACCCGTGTAAGAGCCCTTGCGCGCGCCAAAAAATTCGGCTTCCAGCAGGTTTTCCGGAATGGCGCCGCAGTTCACCGCCACCAGGGGCCCGGCCGCGCGCTGGCTGCTGGCGTGCAAGGCGCGTGCGACCAGTTCCTTGCCGGTGCCCGATTCGCCGCGCACCAGCACCGGGGCCATGCTGCGTGCAACACGCGCGATTCTTTGCTTGACGCTGCGCATGGGCAGCGATTCACCGACCAGTTTGTCCAGAGCGGCCTGTGCTGTGCTGCTTGCTGGCGCAGCAAACTCCTTGGCGCGGGCCGGTGCAGTGCGCTGGCCGGTGCGCTGGGGCATGCTGTCTTGCTGGACTGCAGAAGCAACGACCATGCGGAACTGCTTGAGGTCTACCGGCTTGGTGAGGTAGTCAAAAGCGCCCGAGCGCAAAGCTTCCACAGCATTGTCTGCAGAACCGTAGGCAGTGATGACAATGCAGCGCTCACGGCGCTGCTGATCACGCAGTTCCAACAGCAATTCCATGCCCAGGCCGTCCGGCAAGCGCATGTCCGTGATGACGGCATCAAACTGCTGGTCCTTCAATTGCGCGCGTGCTTCCTGCACGCTGGCAGCGGTGTGTACACGGTAGCCTTCGCGCAACAGCGTCAGCTCGTACAGCGTGCGCAGGTCGGGCTCGTCGTCAACAACCAGAATCGAGGCAGAAGGGTCGGCAGAAGCGGTCATTGCAGGGCAGGCAGTTCAAACCACGATTGTGTCAAACAAGGGCACTGCCTCGGATTGCCGGCCAGCCATGCGGAACTGAACCGTGAATGCATTGCCATCGCGATCGCCTGCCGCTGTAGCCTGCGAAACGCGCTGGTAGGCAATGGAGGCTCCATGGCGCTCGCACAGTTCGCGGCAGATGTACAGCCCCAACCCGCTGGAGCGGCTTTCCGAAGAAAAAAATGGCTCAAAAAGATGGCGCTCCACCGACTGGTCCATGGGGCCACCATCGCTCCACATTTGCAGCTGTGCTTTGCCTGTTGCATGGATGCTGGTGTGCAGCTGCAGGGCATCGGCAGCGCTGCTGCAATAGCGCAGTGCATTGTCAAGCAGGTTGAACAACACGCGCCGCAGGTGATCGGGTTCGAACTCCACAGGCACATCCGCGGTCTGAAGCACGAGCTGTCCACGCCGAATGGTCGGGTCTTGCGCACACCAGTCATGCCAAATGTTGTGCACTGCCTTGTCCAGCAACAAAGCACTGGGTGTGCCATGGTGCAACTGGTGCTGCACGCGTGCAATGTCCAGTACTTCTTCGGTGATGCGTGCCAGCCGATCGGCGTTTTGCTGCACCATGAGCGACAGGCGCTGTTGCGTCGGGTCGTGCAGGTCTTCTGCCAGCAGCGCGTTGGCTTGCACGATGGCGGCCAGCGGATTGCGGATTTCATGCGCGACGGCTGCAGACATGCGGCCCATGGATGCCAGTTTCTCTGTGCGCAGGCGCGCTTCCATCTCACGCAGGTCGTGCAGGAACATGACACACAGATTTTCATGTGCCACACCCCGCCCTGCCTCTGGTGGCTGGGTCAGCCAGGTGCGCACATGCAGGCCAATCGGACTTTGGCCCGCAAGCAGCAGGGTGATGTCGGCAGCTTGCGGTGCCTGTTGCCTGAAAGTTTGACTGACCATGTCGTGCAACGGCGCCCAGGCAAGCGTGTTTGCCAAGGTCCATGGGACTGCTGTGGCGGCGGTGGTGCCGAGCAGGCGCAGGCAGGCCGGGTTGCTCAAATGCACCGAACCCTGGTTGTCCAATACCAGTACGCCGTCATTGAGGTTCTGGACGACCAGGGCACTGACCTGGCTTTGCACCAGTGCAACCAGCTGGCTTTGCCGTGCCGACTTTTGTTCGCGGACCAACCGCACTGCCAGCTGGTGCACCAGAAAAGCGAGCACGAAGTAGCCGGTGCAGGTCAATGCGACCTGCAGGTAGCGCTGGGCAGCGTCGGCAGCCCCCTGGTCACCCAACGACATAGTCCAGGCCAGCAGACACAGGGTGGCCGCCGCCGTGGTGCCGAGTGCCAGCGTGAGCGTTCCCAGCACGGCAGCCATCAGGATAGGCAAACCAAACAGCGGTGTGAAGCTCATTCCGCCGGTGTGCAGCCATTGCAAGGTGCAGATGGTGACCAGATCAATGCCTATGGTGGGCAGCCATTGGACGCTTGCCTGCGGTGCTGGCACAGAATCGCTTTTGAGCCAGCGCAAGGTGAGCGTTGCCGCCAGGTAGACCAAACCAATGGCCAGCTCTGCGGGCTGGGGAGACTGGTGCAGCGCCAGACCCAGAAACTGCAGCAGCAGCAGGGCCAGCGCCACCAGCACCCGTCCGTTCAGAAAGCCATGCCACAAACGCAAAAAGACCGGCTCTTTTGCACTGCCCATGGCTGGCGGCTCTGCAACCGGGCCGGTGTCAAGCGCCATCTTCGCGCTGGTGTTCGACACAGCAGTAACTGCTCTTGCCAACTGTCAATGCTTCAGAGCGAGGGATGTGGACGCCGCAGTGCGCACAGGCGACGGTGTCCTGGGGTGGTGGCAGGGGCGGGCGCTCCGGTGGAGGCTGCACACCAGAGCTGCGCTGCCCGCGCAGCCAGGCATACACCACCACCAGAACGATCAGAATGACCAGGTATTTCACAAACTGCGCCCCAGCATCACTTCCAGCACGAAACGCGAGCCCACATAGGCCAGCAGCAGCAGCGCCGCGCCCGCATACAGCATGCGCACGGCCGTGCGGCCCCGCCAGCCAAAGCGCGAGCGGCCCAGCAGCAGCGCTGCAAAAGTGCACCAGGCCAGCACGGAAAAAACGGCCTTGTGGTCCCAATGCCAGGCGCGGCCATACAGTGTTTCACTGAACAGGAATCCGGCTGCCAGTGTGGCGGTGAGCAGTGCAAAACCGGCGATGACAAAGCGGAAGATGAGCCGTTCCATTGCCAGCAATGGCATGCCACTGTGGGGCTCTTCGGCCAGGCGGATTCGGCGCTCTGCACGCCGCATCAAGGCAGCATGCACCACGGCAGCTGCAAGCAGCCCATATGAAGCAATGCCCAAGGCAAGGTGCAATGACAGCCAGGGAGAGGCTGCTGCCTGGAGGGGCTGGCCCGGAAACACCAGCGCCAACAGCACGGCAGCAGCGCCCATCAAGGACAGTACCCAACTCGCC
>JAGOCN010000346.1 GCA_017998735.1 Giesbergeria sp. | reverse complement strand
TGCCCGCGAAAGCCGGGGAAAGGCCTGGAAACAAGGCGCACGGCGCGCCGCGGTATGGATACCGCAAGCGCCGTGCAACGCAGGGGCCGGGCCTTTCCCCGGCTTTCCCGAAGGGCTCTGCAGCCAGGCCCGCGCTGGCGGCGTTGCACCGCTTGCCAAGGCACCGGCCTTGGCTGCGCGGCGCGCCTTGCCATCACAGGCCTGGCTGCAGAGCGCGGGTACGTAAAAGTGCACAACACGCTCTAGGCGCCTCAGGCTTTGGGCTTGGGTTTGCGGGGGGCAGCCGGTGCCTTGGCAGCAGTGCCAGACGACCGGGCAGCGGCCGTTTTGGCAGGTGCCCTGGCGGCTGCCGTGCGCGGTGCTGCAGGCTTTTTGGCGGCAGGCGATGCAGCGGTGGCGCGGGGCTTGACCACCACGGTCTTGACTGCGGTCTTGACTGGCGCCTTAACTGGCGTTCTGGCCACAGCGGATTTTGCAGCAGCGGTTCTGGCGGGTGCCTTGGCGGCAGCGGTTTTGGTGGCGGGTGCCTGGGCAGGGGCTTTGGCTGCAGGCTTGCCGGCGGCAGCCGACCTGGCGGGCGCCTTCCTGGCCGGTGCGACAGCTGCCGGGGCGGCAGCGGCCTTGCCGGCAACCTTGCGCGCAGCCGTCTTGCGCGCTGCAGGCGATTTGGCCGGTGCAGCAGCTGCCGCAGCGCTGCGGGAGGTCTTGCGTGCGGGCTGGGCAGCGGGGTCCGACGTTGCGGCGTCTGCAGCCTGCAATTGCGCTTCGACTTCGGCGCGGGCCGCACGGCGGGCAGCGGTCTTGGCCGGCACCTTGGCGGCAGACGGGGCGGCGGGCTTGGCGGCGCCGAGCTTCAGGCGCACCGGCTTTTCGCCCCACAGTTCTTCCAGCCGGTAGTACTGGCGGATGGTGGGCTGCATGATGTGCGCCACGGCGGCGCCGCAGTCCACGATGATCCATTCGCCGTTGTCTTCGCCTTCGATGCGCGGCTTGGGAAAACCGGCTGCGCGCACCTTGTCGCGCACGCTGGCAGCAATCGCCTTGGTCTGGCGGTTGGACGTGCCCGAGGCAACGATGACGCGCTCGAACAGGGACGACAGGTGTTCGGTGTCAAACACCTGGATGTCTTGCGCCTTGATGTCTTCCAGGCCATCGACGATGGCGCGCTGGAGTTTGCTGACGTCTTTTTTGGCAGCGGATTCCGATTGGGGAGAGGTGGTCATCAGACAGTCGTGGTGGGGTGATGGGGTCAATATAGCGCGCCCGCCCGCAAGGCAGTGGCCAGGCCGGGAGGCGCGCAGGGTGCAGAACGCACTGGATACAGGGGTGTTTTCAGGTGCTGGCGCAGCAGCGGCGTGCGCTGGCAGCTATGGAAATTATAGTAGTTTGGCCTTGTGCCACAGGGCGCGCCCAGAGCGCGACAGGGGCGCGGTCCGGGCCGTGGCATGGCCTGCGGCCTCACAGCCAGTCACGCGGCACCAGAAAATGCCCGGTCAGCCGGGCCTCGGCACTGCCCTCTTCGGGCGTGTGCTGGTAGGCCCAGCTGGCCAGCGGCGGCATCGACAGCAGGATGGATTCGGTGCGCCCGCCCGACTGCAGGCCAAAGTGCGTGCCCCGGTCCCAGACCAGGTTGAACTCCACATAGCGGCCGCGCCGGTAGAGCTGAAAGGCGCGCTCGCGCTCGCCGTACTCCATGCCGATGCGGCGCTCCACGATGGGCAGGTAGGCCTGCAAAAAGGCGTTGCCCACCGACTGCGTCATCGCCAGGCCCTGGTCAAAGCCCAGTTCGGCAAAGTCGTCGTAGAAAATGCCGCCCACGCCGCGCTGCTCATTGCGGTGCTTGAGAAAAAAATAATCGTCGCACCACTGCTTGAAGCGCGGGTACTTGTCGTCGCCAAAAGGCGCCAGCGCCTCGCTGCAGCTGCGGTGAAAGTGCACCGCGTCCTCGTCAAAACCGTAGTACGGCGTCAGGTCCATGCCACCGCCAAACCAGCACACCGGCTCCTGCCCCGGATGGCCGGCGGCAATCATGCGCACGTTCATGTGGACTGTGGGCACATAGGGGTTGCGCGGGTGGAACACCAGCGACACGCCCATGGCCTCGAACGGCGCACCCGCCAGCTCGGGCCGGTGCGCCGTGGCAGACGGCGGCAGGCGCGGCCCGCGCACATGCGAAAACCCGCAGCCGGCGCGCTCGAACACGCGCCCGTTTTCAACGATCTGCGTGATGCCATCGCCCTGCAGCAGCTCGCCCGGCGCTTTGTGCCAGGCGTCCACCACGGCGCGCGCGCCGCCGGTGTCCACCGGGCCTTCCAGCGCTTCCAGTGCCGCGACGATGCGCGCCTGCAGGCCCACCAGGTAGCCGCGCACCTGCGCCACCGTGGACAGCGGGTTGAACGTGGCGACAGGAGCCGCAGGGTGGTCTGCGGCGCTCATGTGCTGCGCACGGCGCGGTGGCCGATGTCGCGGCGGTACTGGGCGCCGTCAAAGTAGATGCCACGCGCCACGTCGTAGGCGCGCTGCTGCGCCTGGCGCACGTTATCGGCCAGCGCAGTCACGCACAGCACGCGCCCGCCGCTGGTGCGCAGCACACCGTCCGCGTCCAGCGCCGTGCCGGCATGGAACACCACGGCGTCGTCGGCCTCGGGCGGCAGGCCGTTGATGGCGTCGCCCTTGCGCGGTGCATCGGGGTAGCCGTGCGCGGCCACCACCACGCCCAGCGCGGTGCGCCGGTCCCATTGCAGTTCCAGCGTGTCAAGCTTGCAGTCGATGGCGGCGCCCAGCACCTCCAGCAGGTCGCTTTTCAGGCGCATCAGGATGGGCTGGGTTTCCGGGTCGCCCATGCGGCAGTTGAATTCCAGCGCCTTGGGCTTTCCCTGCGCGTCGATCATCAGGCCGGCGTACAAAAAACCGGTGTACGGGATGCCATCTTTTTCCATGCCGCGCACGGTGGGCAGGATGATTTCGCGCATGGCGCGGGCGTGCACGTCGGCGGTCACCACCGGCGCGGGCGAATAGGCGCCCATGCCGCCGGTGTTCGGGCCGGCGTCGCCGTCCAGCAGGCGCTTGTGGTCCTGGCTGGTGGCCAGCGCGGCCACGTTCTTGCCGTCGCACAGCACGATGAAGCTGGCTTCCTCGCCTTCCAGGAATTCTTCAATGACCACGCGCGCGCCGCCGTCGTTGTGCACCACGCCGTATTTGTTGTCCACCAGCATGAAGTCCACCGCGTCGTGCGCTTCCTGCAGCGTGGTGGCCACCACCACGCCCTTGCCC
>JAGOCN010000345.1 GCA_017998735.1 Giesbergeria sp. | reverse complement strand
CCGGCAAGGCGCCGCCGCTGGTTGGCTGCACGGGCCTCGCCGGGTTCGAGACCATCGACCGCGTGCTGGAAGTGGACCAGACGCCGATTGGCAAGACGCCGCGCAGCTGCCCTGCCACCTACATCGGCTTCTGGGACATGGTAAGAAAGCTCTTTGCCGAGACGCTGGAAGCCAAGGCGCGCGGCTACGCGGCGGGGCGCTTTTCCTTCAACACCGGCGCCGGGCGCTGCGCCACCTGCGAGGGCCAGGGCATCCGCACTATCGCCATGAGCTTTCTGCCCGATGTGAAGGTGCCGTGCGAGGCCTGTCACGGCGCGCGCTTCAACCCTGAAACGCTGGCCGTCACCTGGCGCGGCAAGAGCATTGGCGAGGTGCTGCAGATGGAGGTGGACGAGGCGGTTGGTTTCTTTGCCGCCATGCCGGCCATCGCGCACCCGCTGCAGCTCTTGCAGGACGTAGGGCTGGGGTACCTGACGCTCGGCCAGCCCTCGCCCACGCTGTCGGGCGGCGAGGCGCAGCGCATCAAGCTGGTGACCGAGCTGACCAAGGTGCGCGACGACATCACGCGGCGCGGCAACAAGGTGCCGCACACGCTGTATGTGCTGGACGAGCCCACGGTGGGGCTGCACATGGCGGACGTGGACAAGCTGCTGCGCGTGCTGCACCGGCTGGTGGACGGCGGCCACAGCGTGGTCGTGATCGAGCACGACCTGGACGTGGTGGCCGAGGCCGACTGGGTCATTGACCTCGGCCCCGAAGGTGGCCAGGGCGGTGGTCGCATCGTGGCTGCCGATACACCCGAAGGCGTGGTGCGGCATGGCACACACACCGGCGTGGCGCTGGCGCCGGTGCTGGGGCGCTAGCAAAGGCAGGGACGCCAGGCACGGCAGGAGAGACGGGCTTGTGTGCTTGCCGTGCCGGCCAGGGCGGCGCGCTCCGTGCGGCTGGTCCCTATGGTCAGTCGCAGTGCTTCTGGCGCAGGTCTGGATTTTGGCAAAAAGTGCCTCCAGCGCATGCACAGCCTGCGCCAGCAGCTCCTGTTTCAATAGCAGAATGCAGTGCTTTCGGTGGAAAGGCTCCAGGCCGGTTGGACCAAAGATGCGCGGGTGAAAACCCGAGCCCTACAGGAGCTTTCTTACGGGTTGTAGGGGTGCATGCTGGCGCAAGGGGGTGAAGCACGCTGGGAATATGGCAGCAGGGCGGGCCGGCACGGACATGCCTCTTGGGGTCTTTTTCTGCCGGGCCGCCTGTTTTTCGGTCTCTGCGCACTGCGGGTGCTGCGGTTTCCTTTTGGCGCGAACCTTTGCCGCCACCCTTTTTTTGGTCCAACGAAAGGCATTCCCATGAACTCCATTGCAAACCTTTGCGCTATCGCTGCAGCTTCTGCGCTGGCACTGACCGCCTGCGGTGGCAGCGACGGCGACGGTGACCTGCGTCCCACCAACGAGCCGGGCGTGCTCAAGGTGACCGAAGCATCGCTGCCGGGCCTGGACGGTGTCTATGGCAACGGCAGGCTCAACCTGTCCAGCGTGGAAAAGGCCAACCCGATCGGCTCCGAACCGGAGCGCTGCAAGTTCAAGTTTGACGGCGCCGACCGGCTGGGCTCCAACGGCACCGCCTTTGGCGACATTCGCTACCGCACCAATGCCAATGTGCTGTACGAGGCTTTTCTGACCTTCAACGGCACCGAGTTCGCCATCAGCAGCGGCGACGGCTCCGGCACCAGCGTGGTGCGCGACCGTGACCAGGTGAGGTTTGACAACAAGCTGCTCACCTCCACCGATGGCAGGCGCGCCACCCTTCGCGTCAATGGCATCGTGACGATGCTGGGCGGCCGGCCTTCAGGCTGCTGACGCCGCACTGCGCTGCTGCACTGAATGGAACAGGTCAGTGCGGTGACGGGCTGCGGCCTCAGGCCGAAATGCTGAAAAGCCGCAGGCCAGGCCAAAGTGCTGTCTGTTAACCAGCACGGCCACAGCCTCACACCACCCTTTACAGCACGGTGAACAGTTTCTGGCTGAGTTCCGGCAGGCGCTTTTTGCCGGTGCCATTGGTGGCCAGCGCCTGCGCCCAGGCGGGGTAGACGCGGCGCAGCTGGCTGCTGGACTGGCAGGAAAAGATCGATTCAACCAGCGAGATGCGGTTGTGGTGCCCAAAGATGTTGTTGACCGTGTTGGTCATGAAGTTGCGCGCCTTTTCCAGGTCCTGCCCGGTGCGCGTTTCGGCCGGGGGCAGCTGGGCCAGCGGATCTGCAACAGCCTCCGCAGGCAATCCCAAAGGCGACGAAAGCGACGAAGGCTGCACGGACTCGGCAAACCGCGAGGCTGCGTCCCTGCCAGCGCTTGCAAACGCTAAGGAAGGGGCAGAGGTGGAAGCAGGTGCAGGTGCGCTGGGCGGTGTTGCCTGTCTGGCCACCGCCTCGATGCAGCTGCGCGACAGCAGTTCGGACAGCGGGGTTTCAATGTTGCCTGCAGGCACAAAGGCGGCCAGGTCGGTGCCGCTGCGCCGGCCGTCCACCAGCACCAGCACACGCCGCGCCATGGCGCTCAGCCCGAGCGAGCGGGCCTGCATTTCATGTTTGCCTTCGGAGGTCTTGGCAAAGACTGTTTCCAGCGGGGAAATGGACCATTCAAGCATGGCAGAAAGTGGTGTTTGCAGTGGTGTCAAAAGAAAAGTGTACGTCACATATGGTTTCTTATTTTTGATTTAAACACATTAGGGGTTGTACGGAGTGCGGGCTGAGGTGCGTCTTTACGCCGGTCGTTGACCCATAAGTGTTTCCCCTTGAGGACACAAATCAGTGCCTGCCAAGCTGCTTTTCATCAGTTTTCTGTAAGGAAACCCCGCAAAAGTGCATTGCGTGCTTCAGCGGATCGGCCGCCAGGTGCGTTTTGTGGTGTCGGGTTGCGCCGCGCCGTGTGACAAAAAAAGGAGACAAACATGAAGGAAGACCAAAGCAGTCATGCCTACTGGAAGGCGACGCTGGGCCTGCTGGGACGGATCCTCGTGATCTGGTTCCTGGTGTCGTTCGGCGCCGGAATCCTGTTCGCTGGCCCGCTCAACAACATCCACCTCGGCGGCTACCCGCTCGGGTTCTGGTTTGCCCAGCAGGGGTCCATTTACGTCTTCATCGCCCTGATTTTTTACTACGGTAAAAAAATGGGTGAGATCGACCGGCGTTTCGACGTCGAAGTGAAATGAGGGAGATCTGACATGGCACTGCAAACCACCATTTACATCTTCGTCGGGCTGAGCTTTGCGCTCTACCTCGGC
>JAGOCN010000344.1 GCA_017998735.1 Giesbergeria sp. | reverse complement strand
CCCATGATGTCGTGCACCGTGTAGAACGGATGGAAGGGAATGCCGTCCAGTGGGTGGCCGGCTTCGTCACGCGGCGCGTTCGGGCCCTTGATCTCGATGCCGTCGGGGTTGTTGGAACCCACGTCGTGCAGCGCCAGCAGGTGTGCCACCACCAGACCCAGCAGCACCAGCGGCACGGCAATGACGTGGAAGCTGAAGAAGCGGTTCAGTGTGGCATCGCCCACCACAAAGTCGCCGCGGATCAGCAGCGCCAGGTCAGGGCCGATGAACGGAATGGCCGAGAACAGGTTCACGATCACCTGGGCGCCCCAGTACGACATCTGGCCCCAGGGCAGCAGGTAGCCCATGAAGGCTTCGGCCATGAGCGCGAGGAAAATCGCGCAGCCGAAGATCCACACCAGTTCGCGCGGTTTGCGGTAGCTGCCGTAGATCAGGCCACGGAACATGTGCAGGTAGACCACGATGAAGAACGCCGAGGCACCGGTGGAGTGCATGTAGCGGATCAGCCAGCCCCAGGGCACGTCGCGCATGATGTACTCGACGGACTCGAACGCCTTGGCGGCATCGGGCTTGTAGTGCATCACCAGAAAGATGCCGGTGACGATCTGGATCACCAGCACCAGGAGCGCCAGCGAGCCGAAGATGTACCAGAAGTTGAAGTTCTTTGGTGCGTAGTACTCCGACATGTGGACGCGGTAGGCGTCAAACGCGGTCGGAATCCGGTTTTCAAACCAGTTCGTCAGTTTGGCGCCCGACGAGGCATTCGGGGAAATATCCTTGAATTGGGCCATGGCGTGTTTCCTCAGGCTTTCTTGTCGTCACCGATCAGCAGGCGCGTGTCCGTGAGGTACATGTGCGGCGGGATCGGCAGGTTGTCGGGCGAAGGTTTGTTCTTGTACACACGCCCTGCCATGTCGAACGTGGAGCCGTGGCAGGGGCACAGGAAGCCGCCATGCCAGTCGTCTGGCAGCGAGGCCTGCGGGCCGGTGACAAACTTGTCCGAAGGCGAGCAGCCCAGGTGCGGACAGATGCCCACCGTCACCAGGATCTCGGGCTTGATCGAGCGGTGCTCGTTTTGCGCATACTCGGGCGTGAATTCTGCCGGGTTGCGCTTGGAATTGGGGTCTGCCAGCTGCGAGTCGAGCTTGGGCAGCTCGGCCAGCTGCTCGGGGGTGCGCTTGACGATCCACACCGGTTTGCCACGCCATTCAACGGTGATTTTTTCACCGGCCTTGAGGCTGGAAATGTCCACCTCGACTGCAGCGCCAGCGGCTTTTGCTTTTTCGGAGGGCTGGAAAGTGCTGACAAAGGGAACGGCAGTTGCAACGCCGCCCACTGCGCCTGCGCAGCCGGTCGCGATCAGCCAGGTGCGCTTGCTGGAGTCGATTGGAGTGTCACTCATGGGGGTCCTTGATGAACATCGCTGGGATGGAATACAGCCTCAAATTGTAGCGGAGGGGGCAAATACCCATTGCACTGTCGGACGGCGCCTTGACATGGGCCGGATTTTTGCGCGAAAAAGCCTCACCCGGGTTCATACTTCGCCTTCTTCAAGCACAAGGAGCGGTCCATGGGAATGGCGAAGGAATTCCGCGAATTCGCGGTCAAGGGCAATGTGATCGATCTGGCAGTGGGCGTGATCATCGGTGCCGCTTTCGGCAAGATCGTCGACTCGGTGGTGAAAGACCTCATCATGCCGGTGGCCAGCCTGGTGTTTGGCAAGCTTGATTTTTCCAACCTGTTCGTGGTGCTGGGCACGGTGCCGCCTGGCACGGCCCGCACTCTGGATGCGCTGACGAAGGCAGGGATACCGGTTTTTGCATACGGCAACTTCATCACGGTGGCAGTCAATTTTTTCATTCTGGCCTTCATCATTTTTCTGATGGTCAAGCAGGTCAACCGGCTCAAGCGCCAGGCGCCGCCTCCTGTGGTGGAGGTGGTGACGCCCGAAGAGATTGTGCTGCTGCGCGACATCCGCGACAGCCTCAAACGCTGAAGCCCCTGTGGCTGCAGATGGCTTGCAGCCGCATGCCCTGCCTGCCTGGCGAACCGGGCCGCAGGGTGCACCCGAAAGGGCAGTTCCCGGAATGCGAACCGGCTTTCAAACCAGGCTGCGCGCCATGCGCACGGCCTCGATCAGGCTGGCGGCATCGGCCACCCCCTGGCCTGCAATGTCGAAGGCGGTGCCATGGTCGGGGCTGGTGCGCACCAGCGGCAGGCCAAGCGTCACGTTCACGCCCTTGTCCACCCCCAGGTACTTGACAGGAATCAGCCCCTGGTCGTGGTACATCGCCAGCACCACATCAAATTCGCCCGGCCTGGCAGCCGTGTTGCGCGCGCGCATGAACACGGTGTCGGGGGCCAGCGGGCCGGTCACGTCCAGCCCCTCGCGCCGCGCCTGGGCAATGGCGGGCGCAATGTGCTCGGCCTCCTCGCTGCCAAACAGCCCGCCCTCGCCCGCGTGCGGGTTGAGGCCGGCCACGGCCATGCGCGGCGCGCGGCGCAGGCTGGCCAGCAATGCGGCATGCGTGATGCGCAATGTCTGCAGCACGTTGTCGCGGGTCACCGCGTCCAGCGCATCGCGCAGCGCCATGTGGATGCTGACCAGCACCGTGCGCAGCTCGTCGTTGGCCAGCATCATGCGCACCGGCATCTGCGCCACGGGCACGCCGGCGTGCAGCGCCGCTTCGGCCTGCAGCAGTTCGGTGTGGCCGGGGTAGTGCACGCCGGCAGCGTGCAGTGCTTCCTTGTGCAGCGGGGCGGTAACGATGCCGTCCACCTCGCCGCGCAGCGCCGCCCGAGCTGCCCAGACCACGCACTCGGCAGCCGCCCTGCCCGCTTCGGCCGACACCTGCCCCCAGGGCAGCGGCCCCGGCAGGCCGGGCAGCTGCAGCACTGGAATGCAGCGCGGCGGCAGCGTTCCGCCGCGAACCGCATCGGCACCCTGCAGAACCGCCACCGGCAGGCCGGGCTGGCCGGGCCGTTCGATGCACCGGGCAGCACGGCGCAGGGTTTCCACGTCGCCCACCACAAAACAGCCGCGCAGGTCCTTCGGTGCATCGCGAAACGCCTTGGCGATGGTTTCCGGACCGATGCCGGCCGGGTCACCTTGCGTGATGGCCAGCAGCGGCCATGCATTTTTCAGATCTTTTTCAAGCACCAAATCGGCCTCCAGCGCAGGCACAGATTGCGCCAGCAGCTATTAAAAAAATAGCAATCAACCACAGTGCAGCATCGGCAGCACGGGTCTGGGTTTTGCTGCAGTCTTGCCTAGA
>JAGOCN010000343.1 GCA_017998735.1 Giesbergeria sp. | reverse complement strand
CCATGGCACCGATGCGCCCGATGGGCATCGATTCAATGGTTTCCTCGATGTATTCACCGACTTCCACGTCTTCGATGCGGTCGCGTGCGTCCATCAGCAGCTCTTCGGCTTCCGGGTTTTGCAGACCCGCATCGTCCGGCACCACCAGCCAGCGGCGGAAGGTTTCGTAATTTCCGCTGTCCCGGTCGACGGACACGCGAATGTCGACCTCGCCCTGGTACAGCTTTTTGGTGGCCTGCGCCAAAGCCAGTTCCACGGCGCCCAGCACCACATCGCGCTCGACGTTCTTCTCGCGCGAAATGGCATCTACCAACATCAACAATTCGCGATTCATGCGACGACTCTCCTGTTTTTTACCTGGCAGCAACGGCTTTGCTCACAACCCTGCGCCTTCCATTGCAAGCGTTCAGTCAGAACCGGACCCGGTTGCGGACCTGGACCTTCGGCCCTTGAAGTCCACGATGGGCGCCAGGCGCACATCCCGCAGTTCATCGAACGAAAAACCCAGGGCCTGCAGCGGCGCCGGCACGCGTTTTTTGCTCACCTTCTGGCCCGGCTTGGGCGCCGGCTCGTCACTCCAGACGATCTGCCAGCCACCGGCATCGCTGCGTTCGAGCGTGCCGCGAAACTTTTTGCGGTTGGCGTTCACCTGACCTGCCGCCACCGCCGCACCCAGCGGCGCCTTCAGCGTCAGGTCCACCACTTCGCCTTCAAAGCGCAGGAAATCCTGCTCGTGGCGCAGCGGGCGGTCAATGCCCGGCGACGAGACTTCCAGGCGCTGGTATTCAATCGCGTCCACCTCCAGCGCAAACTGCAGCTGGCGCGTGACTTTTTCACAGTCTTCGACGGTGATGAACTGCTCGGAGCCGGGCAGCACGTCAGCAGCCGGCGCCTGCCAGGGCAGATCGATGGTGATGCGCAAGAGGCCGCCGGCAGAGCGTTCGATTTCCACCAGGTCATAACCCAGGCCCGTTACGGTTTGCTCGACGATGTTCTGCAGTGCCACGTGGTTCTGTTCAATTCCTGAAATGCAAAAAACCCGGATGACTCTTTGCCCCGAAAGGCCCCAAAGCGTCACCGAGCTCCAAAAGCGACCGGCCAAAAAAAACGGGCGGTGGTTACCGCCCGTTTGGCCGTGAGAGCGAGATTATAGCCCGAAAAGTGCCTCTCTGTAACCCTTTGCCTTGCCAGAGGCGGCAAAAGGTCCTGCATCACCCACCCTGCGGCAGCGGTCTGAGCAGCTCTGCCAGGTCGCTTTCGGTCCACTGCGGCGCGCCCGTGGCGTTGCCTGCACCCTCGCCTGCCCCGGAGCCGTACAGGCCACTGGCCAACTGCGCCTTGCGCTCCTGCAGCGCCAGGATGCGCTCTTCAATGGTGTCCTGCGCCACCAGTTTGAGCACCCACACCTTCTGCGTCTGACCGATGCGGTGGGCGCGGTCGGTGGCCTGTTGCTCGGCGGCCGGGTTCCACCACGGGTCGTAGTGGATGACGGTGTCGGCCTGCGGCAGGTTCAGGCCGACGCCGCCGGCCTTGAGGCTGATCAGGAACAGCGGCACTTCGCCGCTGGTGAAGCGCTCGATGATGGCATCGCGCTTGTGGCTCTGGCCGGTGAGCTTGGCCCAGGCAAGGCCGCGCTTTTTCAGCTCGGCTTCGATGCGGGTGAGCATGCGGGTGAACTGCGAGAACAGCAGAATGCGCCTCCCCTCGGCCAGCATCTCGGTCAGCATGTCGATGAGCTGCTCCAGCTTGGCCGACGTGGTGACCTTTTTCGCGGCGTCCAGCGCCAGCAATTGCGGGTCGCAGCACACCTGGCGCAATTTCAAAAGTGCATCCAGGATGGTGATCTGTGAGCGCGCCAGGCCCTTGCTGTCCAGGGCGTCGCGCACCGTTTTTTCGGTGCCCAGGCGGATGGTTTCGTACAGGTCGGCCTGCGCGCCCGTCAGTGCCACGCGCACCACGGTTTCCACCTTGGGCGGCAGGTCCTGCGCCACCAGCGCCTTGGTGCGGCGCAGCATGAAAGGCGCCAGGCGGGCACGCAGCTGCGCCATGCGCTCGGTGCTGCCGTGCTTTTCAATGGGGGTGCGGAACAGCATGGCAAAGCGCTTCTGGCTGCCCAGAAAACCCGGCATCAGAAAATGAAACAGGCTCCAGACCTCGCCCAAATGATTTTCCATCGGCGTGCCCGACAGGCACAAGCGGTGCCGGGCCTGCAGCTGGCCGGCCACCTGCGCCGCCTGCGTGCTGGCGTTTTTGATGTGCTGCGCCTCGTCCAGCACCACCAGGTGCCACTCGGCGCCCAGCCAGCGGGCGCGGTCGCGCTGCAAGAGCGAGTACGGCGCAATCACCACATCGTGCTCGGCCATCGAATCGGCCACGGCATGGCGCTCCTTGCCATGCAGCACCAGGGTGCGCAGCTGCGGGCAGAAGCGCGCCGCCTCGCGCTGCCAGTTGCCCATCAGGCTGACCGGCGCAAGGATCAGCGCCGGGTGCGCCAGCCGCCCGGCGTCTTTCTCGACCTGGATGTGCGCCAGCGTCTGCAATGTCTTGCCCAGGCCCATGTCGTCGGCCAGCACGCCGTTCAGGCCGTGGGTGCGCAGAAACTGCAGCCAGTTCAGGCCCTGCTGCTGGTAGGGGCGCAGTGTGGCCTGCACGCTGGCGGGCACCGGCACCTCGGGCAGGGCGCGGTGTCCGCGCAGCTGCTCCAGCAGGGCGAGCAGCCCGGCGGCGCCCTCCCACACCACGCCCTCGCCCAGCGCGGCGCCGGCGCGCAGCGCGTCCAGGCGGCTCAAGCGCAGCGGGCCACCGGTGAAGTCGTGCGCCCGGTCGCCCACCAGTTCCAGCAACGCGGCCATCCACGGCTGCAGGGCGGCCGTGGGCAGGCGCACAAAACCCTGGCTGCCCGGCGCGCGCAGGTAGGCAAAGGGCGGCAGCTGCGGCAGCCCGGTCACGGGGTCGGCCGGCTGCGCGGCAGTGGCGGCAATCAGGCCGGGCAGCAGCGGCAGGATGTCGTGCCGCTGGCCGTTGATTTCCACGCCCAGCGACAGGTCAAACCAGGGTGACGTGGTGCCCCCGGCGGCTTCAGGGCTGGCACCGCCCGCTGCATGGCCAGCACTGCCGCCACCACCGCCACCACCGCCACCACCGCCACCACCGCCATCGCTGCCATTGCCACCAGCAGGCAGCAGCTGCACGTCCAGCGCTTCGGCGTGGGTGATCCAGCCGTCCAGCGCCGCGTCCAGCGTGAGCGCAAAACCGGCGCTGCGCAGCGCCTCGAAACC
>JAGOCN010000342.1 GCA_017998735.1 Giesbergeria sp. | reverse complement strand
CTGATCAACGGCACGCTCGATGGCCTGCTGGACTGGCTGCGCCCCGGCGTGCAGGCAGCCGTGGTCGGGCCGACCGCCACGCTGGTGCCTGGCCCGTTTGCGCGCCGGGGCGCCACGCTGGTCGGCGGCACCCGCGTGACGCACCCGGACGCGCTGCTGGACATGCTGGCCGAGGGCGGCTCGGGCTACCACTTCTTTGGCAAATCGGTCCAGCGCGTGACGCTGTGCCGCCCAGGCGCCCACCGGGCGCAGGGCGGTGGCGCAGAAAGTAGGGTGGTTTTGTGAATTCCGTTTTTTTTGACCATGCCACCATTGACGCCTGGATTGCCGAAGACGCGCCGCTGCTGGACCTGACCACGCACCTGCTGGCCATCGGCAATGTGCCGGCGCGCATGGACTTCACGGTGCGGGGCGACACGGTGGCGGCCTGCACCGAAGAAGCGGCGCGTGTGGTGCAGCACTGCGGTGGCCAGGTGCAGCAGTTCTTGCCCAGTGGCACGCCCGCAGCGCCAGGCGCCGTGCTGCTCAGCGCCACCGGCAATGCCGCCAGCCTGCTGCGCGCCTGGAAGGTGGCGCAGAACCTGCTGGAATACGCCTGCGGCGTGGCCGGTGCCACGGCGCGCATGGTGCAGGCGGTGCAGACTGCCGCGCCCGGCGTGGCGGTGCTGACCACGCGCAAGCATGCGCCGGGCCTGCGCCGCACCGCGCTCAAGGCCACGCTCAGCGGCGGGGCGTTTCCGCACCGGCTCAGCGTGGGCGAGACGGTGCTGGTGTTTCCCCAGCACCGCGCGCTGCTGGGCGACTGGGACACGCTGCAAGTACGCCTGGCAGCGGTGGCCCCGGCCCTGGCCGAGAAGAAATGCGTGATCGAGGCCCACTCGCTGGAAGAAGCCCTGCAGGCAGCGCAGGCCGGCGCCGATGTGGTGCAGTTCGACAAGGCCAGCCCCGCGCAGCTGCACCAGTGGTGCCCAGTGCTGCGCCATCGGCACCCGCGCCTGGCGCTGCTGGCCGCCGGCGGCGTGAACGGGCAGAACGCTGCCGACTACGCCGCCACCGGCGTCGATGCGCTGGTCACCAGCAGCCTGCACCACGCCCCGCCCGCCGACATTGGCGTGCAGGTGGTGCCAGCCTGACGTTTGGGTGCCTTGGCGCCTTGGCGGCTTTCTGAAAAAAGGCCCGCCAGCGTGGCCTACACTCGTCCGATGCCTTCCAACAACAACCAACGCATTGAACTCGGCGGCAGCGTCTGGCTGACCGTGGGCGGCGAAAACCTGGGCGGTCCGGGCCGCATTGCCCTGCTGGCGCAGATTGCCGAGCAGGGTTCCATCACGCACGCCGCCAAGGCCGTGAAGATGAGCTACAAGGCCGCCTGGGACGCCATCGACGCCATGAACAACCTGGCGGGCGAACCGCTGGTGCAGCGCATGGCCGGGGGCAAGGGCGGAGGTGGCACGGTGCTGACGCAGCGGGGCATGCAGCTGGTGCAGAACTTTCGCCTGATCGAGCGCGAACACCACCGCTTTGTGGCCGAACTGAGCATGCAGGCGGAAGGCATTGCCGATGATTTTTTACTACTGAGAAGGATGAGCATGAAAACAAGCGCCCGCAACCACTTTGCCGGACAGGTCACCCGCGTTCAGCGCGGTTCTGTGAACGACGAGATTGAAATCGAGGCCGCCGGCGGCCACAAGGTGGTGGCCATCGTCACGCACGAAAGCGCCGAGGGCCTGGGCCTGGAAGTGGGCGCGCAGGCATTTGCGCTGGTCAAGGCCTCGTCCATCGTGGTGGTGACCGATGCCGACAAGGCCCGGTTTTCTGCACGCAACCGCATGACCGGCACGGTCTCGCGCCTGGTGCCGGGCGCCGTCAACACCGAAGTGGTGATCGACCTGGCCGGCGGCGGCTCGGTGGCCGCCATCATCACCAACGAAAGCAGCACGGCGCTGGCGCTGGCCGCAGGCACCACCGCCACGGCGATCTTCAAGGCTTCCAGCGTGATCGTGGGCGCGCCGGCCTGATAGCAGGGAATTTGCCATTTGGCATTTGGTGTTTGCCATTTGCTACTTCACTTGCCAAATGGCAATTCAATTTCCACCCGTTCTGCGCCTGCGGTGATGCCCTGCCCAGGGCATTTTTTGCGCTGATTGGCGGGCAGCAAGCTGCTTGCTGCTTTTTGAGTTCGCGGCACCCACAGCACAACTCGCTTTCGCTGCCTTGTGCCCATGCTGTATTCACGCCCAGCATGGTCAATCCGGGATCTGGTGCATGCGATGGCATGCTTCCGACCACCGCACCACCCTCGGTTTTTAAAAAATCGTCCGGCTGTTTGCCAATGCCTGGCTGCTGCTGTGGCAGTTCCGGTGCATGGTTGTGCTGCCAGGCGCATTTATGCGTGCGTCAATGGGCATGGCTCGTATTTTTGCCTTCAAAACCAAGCGCTTGTGGATCAGGCGCGTGTGGCTGTCTGAAGCGAGAGCTTGAATCCCAGGGCATGGATGACCTTGAACAGGGTCTCAGAGCTGGGGGCGCGTTCGCCCGAGAGGCTTTTGTACAGACTCTCGCGCGACAGGCCGGTATCGCGGGCAAGCTGGGTCATGCCGCGCGCGCGGGCAATGTCGCCCAGGGCGGCAGCCAGCTCGGACGGATCGCCGTCTTCCAGCACTTGGCGCAGGTACTCGACCACCTCTGCTTCATCGCGCAGATAGTTGGCCATGTCAAACGGGCGGGTCTTGATCTTGTTCATTTTGCAACTCCAGAGCCATTGCCTGGGCTCGTTCGATGTCGCGCTCCTGGGTGGACTTGTCGCCGCCCCCGAGCATCACGATGATGGTGCTGCCTTGGCGCATGTAGTACAAGCGCCAGCCAGGACCGAAAAATTCACGCATTTCCCATATGCCGTGGCCTACAGGCTTGACGTCGCCCAGGTTGCCGCGTGCAGCTTTTCCCAGACGCCGGCGCAGCCGGATGCGGGTGGGCATGTCGCGCAGGCCATCGACCCAGTGGGCAAAGTCCTCTGTTTCAATGACGCTGTACATGGCTGCTATTGTAGCCTTGTGGCTACGAATTGCGGTGGGCGCCTTCGGTATAGGGCAGCAAAAAAGCCCGTGCGGAGCGCAGTCCCGTTTGTTCGGGAGTGTTTTTCACAGTGCCTTTAAGGATGGTCTGAATAACTCGCCATCAAGCGTGCTATGGGCCTTGGAGCCCTCACCGCATTGAGTTCTGGTTTTGATCTGGCATGGATTGACGCTTTTCGCTTCCCACCGGAAGCGTTTTTGCCGC
>JAGOCN010000341.1 GCA_017998735.1 Giesbergeria sp. | reverse complement strand
GTCATGGCCCATTTCATGGCACGGCGGTCTTGCAAATTCACGCTCATTGAAAACTCTCCCTGGTTGGACTGGAAACGGGCGCGGAACGCATGCATGCGCGCCCTTGCGCAAAAACGCGGGTGAAAAACGGAAACGAAAAACGCCTGCCCGGCAAGGTGCTGCCACGGGCGAGCGCAAAGATTGCACACTCCGGGCGCTTGCACAAGGGATGAAGCACCGACTGCGGGCGCAGGGTTCATGGGTTAGGGCGGGGGCAAAACAAGGCGCGCAGCCTGTGCGGACCTGGTGGCTGCGGTCTGCATTTGAGGGACCAGCGGGTCAATGCGAGCGGGCCACCATGCCGCTGCCTGCCCAGCCTTTGCAGTGCATCAAAAACCATCAAATACTATCAAATCCATAGCTGCTGGCGCACGCCCTGCCTGCGCCATAGCCATTTTTGACCCTTCATCAGCTGCTGCCCATGCGCCGGGCGTTCTGCCGGCGTGCCACCTGGCGCAGAACGCGCGGCAGCAGCAGCACCGCCAGCACCAGCAGCACCAGCGACAGCGACATCGGCCGCGTGACAAAGATGCTCCAGCTGCCCTCGCCTATCGCCACAGCGTTGCGCATCTGCGCTTCGGCCAGCGGGCCGAGGATCATGCCGACCACCACCGGTGCGGTCGGAAAGTCGAAGCGCCGCATCACCACGCCCAGCAGGCCGATGCCATACAGCAGAAACAGGTCAAAGGTGCTCTGGCGCATGCCGTAGGCGCCGACGGTGGCAAAGATCAGGATGCCGGCGTACAGCTGGGGCTTGGGAATTTTCAAAAGCTTGACCCACAGGCCGACCAGCGGCAGGTTCAGCACCAGCAGCATCAGGTTGCCGATGTAGAGCGAGGCAATCAGCGCCCACACCAGCGACGCCGAACTGGTGAACAGCTGCGGGCCGGGGTTGATGCCGTAGTTCTGGAACGCGCCCAGCAGCACCGCCGTGGTGTTGCTGGTGGGAATGCCCAGCGTCAACAGCGGAATCATGGCTGCCGTCACGGTGGCGTTGTTGGCGGCCTCCGGCCCGGCCACGCCCTCGATGGCGCCTTCTGCACCGAACTCGGCCTGGTCGGTGCCCTTGGCGAACTTGCGCTCGACCGCGTAGCTCAGAAAGGTGGGAATTTCGGTGCCGCCGGCCGGAATGCAGCCAAAGGGCGTGCCGATGGCGGTGCCGCGCAGCCAGGCCGGCACCGAGCGCTTCCAGTCGCGCCGCGTCATGTGCACGCGGCCCATGGTGTTGCGGGTTTCGTCCACGCGGCCCTCGAACAGCGCGGCATACAGCACCTCGGCCACGGCAAACAGGCCGACCGCCACCAGCACGATGTCGATGCCGTCGAGCAGCTCCATCTTGCCGCCGGTGTAGCGCGCCGCGCCCGAGATCTGGTCCATGCCGATGCAGCCCGCCGCCAGGCCGATGAACAGCGCCGCCATGCCGCGCAGCGCGCTTTGCCCCAGCACGGCGCTGACGGTGGTGAAGGCCAGCACCATCAGCATGAAGTACTCGGGCGGGCCAAGCCGCACGGCAAATTCGGCCACGCGCGGGGCAAACAGGGTCACCACCACCGTGGCCAGCGTGCCGGCGACGAACGAGCCGATGGCCGAGGTGGCCAGCGCCGCGCCTGCGCGCCCGCTCTTGGCCATGCGGTTGCCTTCCATGGCGGTGACCATGCTGGCGGTTTCGCCCGGCGTGTTGAGCAGGATGGAGGTGGTCGAGCCGCCGTACATCGCGCCGTAGTAGATGCCGGCAAAAAAGATCATCGACGCCGTGACCTCGACGCGCGTGGTGATCGGCAGCAGCATGGCGACGGCCACCGCCGGGCCGATGCCGGGCAGCACGCCGACCGCCGTGCCCAGCGCGCAGCCAAACAGCGCCCACAGCAGGTTGATGGGCGTGGCGGCGGTGGCAAAACCGCCCATCAGGGCATCGAACAGTTCCATCAGAGCCACCCCGTTCGCGTCAGGCCAGGCAGGTTGATGGCCAGCAGCTGGGTGAATGCCCAGAACACCGGCGCTGCAATCAGCGCGCCGGTCAGCAGGTCCACCGCCCAGGTGCGCGGCGCACCGGCGCGGGGCTGGCCGGCCGCCCGGCGCAGGCCCTGCACCGCCAGCACATAGCACAGCGTGCAGCTCAGGATGAAGCCCAGCGTGGTGATCAGCGCCGCGTTCAGCAGCAGCCCGGCCGACACCCAGACAAAGGCCGGCAGGTTGGCGCGCGCCGCGCCGCTGGGCGCGGCCATGGAGCGAAAGCCGCCCGACAGCGCCTCGCGCAGCAGCAGCACGCCGCACAGCGCCAGCACCACCGCCGTCAGCCAGGGCAGGAAGTTGGGACCGACCCCGCTGTAGCCGGAGCTGGACGGAATGCCGATGGCACCGAATGCCAGCGCACCCGCCACCAGCAGCACCCCGGCGCCCACCACGGCCTGCAGGCGGGCGGGCGGCACGGTGCTGTCGGCTGGAGGAATGGCCGGCCCGGCTGCCGACAGGTTGGCCACATCAGGTGGCAAAGGGGCTTGATCTGCCATGTAAGTTCCTTTGAAAGCAGGGTGGCGCCAGTGCCGGCAAAAGCCCTGGCGCCGGTGCCTTGCCGAAGCGGTGGCCAATCGGCAGCACAGCAGCCAAGCCGCTGCTCCTGCCCTGGCCCAACCCACCCGCCCGGCACACGCTCACACCATGCCGGCCTTGACCATGGTGGCGCGCAGGCTGGCAAATTCGCTGTCCACAAAGCTGCTGAACGCATCGCCCGCCAGCCAGGCCGGTGTCCAGGCGTTCTTTTTCAGCGACTCGGCCCAGGCGGCGCTTTTCACGGCTTTTTCCACCTTGGCCACCAGCGCCTTTCGCTGCACGGGCGTGAGGCCGGGGGCGCCGTAGACCCCGCGCCAGTTGCCGATTTCCACGTTCACGCCCTGCTCCTTCAGCGTTGGCACGTTGATGCCCGGCAGGCGCTTGTCGGAGGTGACGCCAATCGCCTTCATCTTGCCGCTGGCGATGTACTCGGCAAACTCGCTGTAGCCGCTGCCGCCGATGGTCACGTTGCCGCCCAGGATGGCGGCAATCGCCTCGCCGCCGCCCCGGAACGCCACGTAGTTGATCTTGGCCGGGTCCACACCCACGTCGCGGGCAATCATGGCCGCGGCAATGTGCTCGGTGGCGCCGCGCGAGCCGCCGCCCCACTTCACGCTGCCGGGGTCTTTCTTGAGCTGCGCCACCACATCGGCCATGGTGTTCAGGGGCGAACTGGCGGGCAGCACAAACA
>JAGOCN010000340.1 GCA_017998735.1 Giesbergeria sp. | reverse complement strand
CGCCAACCCGATCATGGGCGGCATTGCCAAGCAGTTCACCAGCGCCGAACTCAAGTCGCTGGCCAAGTACATCAGCTCGGTCGATGGCGACCTGAAGGTGGTGCCGCAGTCGCGCTTTCGCTGAAGCACCAAAGCACCGCGGCGCCGGCCGCAACTGCCGGACAAGGCAGCTTTCCCCAACCCGCCTCTGGCGGGTTTTTTCATGGGGCCCTGGCGGCAATGGACAATCACCACCCCCTGCAGGCTGCCCCGGCGCGCAGGGGGTTTTCTTTTTTCCGGGGCCATGTAGAGGACCACCATGTACAAAAACCTCGCTGCCGCGCTCGCGGCCGCCTGTTTTTCCTTTTCCACCTGTGCCCAGAATCCTGCGGCCACCAGGGCCACCGCCCCGGAGCCGCTGCGCACCGGTTTTGTCTATGTCACGCCGGTGCTGGGCACCGGCTGGACGCAGCAGCACGACCAGGGCCGGCGCGCCCTGGAGGCCGCGCTGGGCGCGCGCGTGCAGACCACCGCCGTGGCCGATGTGCCCGAGGGGGCGGACGCCGAGCGGGTCATCCGCGACCTGGCGCGGACCGGGCACAAGCTCATCTTCACCACCAGCTTTGGCTACATGGAGCCGACGCTCAAGGTGGCGCGGGATTTTCCGGACGTGAGGTTCGAGTCCATCACCGGCTACAGGCAGGCCGACAACGTGGCCACGGCGAACGCGCGCTATTACGAAGGCCGCTACCTGGCGGGCATCGCCGCAGGGCGCATGAGCACCACCGGCGTGGCCGGCTATGTGGCGGGTTTTCCGATTCCGGAGGTGCTGCAGGGCATCAACGCGTTCACGCTGGGCATGCGCTCGGTCCATCCGAAGGCCGTGGTCAGGGTGGTCTGGCTGGACAGCTGGTTTGATGCGCCGCGCGAGCGCGAAGCCGCCATGGCGCTGATGGACCAGGGCGCCGACGTGCTGGCGTTCCACACCGCCACCGCCGCCGTGATGGTGGCAGCGCAGGAGCGCGGCAGGCTGGCCGTGGCCTACCACTCGGACATGCGCGGCGTGGCACCCGATGCGCAGGTGCTGGCCGTCACGCACCACTGGGGCAACTACTACACGCAGCGTGCCCGCGCCGTGCTGGACGGCAGCTGGAAGAGCGGCAACGTCTGGGGCGGCGTGCGCGAGGGCATGGTGCGGGTCGAAGGCTTTGGCAGCAGGGTGCCGCCGGCCGTGCAGCAGGAGGTGCTGGCACGGCAAAAGGACATTGGCGCGGGCAGGCTGGCACCGTTTCGCGTCACGCAAACCGCCCTGCGCGACAACACCGGCCGCGAGGTGCTGGCGCCGGGCCAGGCGCTGAGCGATGCACAGATCTTGCAGATGGACTGGCTGGTGGAAGGCGTGCAGGGCAGGGTGGCGCGCTGAGCAACGCAGGGCCGGGCCGCGCCGGCCGTGCCAGCCGCTAAGCTTGCAGCCTTGCGCAACGGCGGCGCCGCCTGCTGCCGGTTTGCAAGCAAAAAAGGCCTCTGGCGCTTGCTGTGCAAGCGCGAGCAGCTATCAAAAACAAAGCATTCGAGTACGCAGCATGAGCATCAAAAGCGACAAGTGGATCCGCCGCATGGCCGAGCAGACCGGCATGATCGAGCCTTTCGAACCCGGCCAGGTGCGCGAGGTGGACGGCAAAAAAGTCATCAGCTACGGCACCAGCAGCTACGGCTACGACATCCGCTGTGCAACTGAATTCAAGGTGTTCACCAATATCCACAGCACCATGGTGGACCCGAAGAACTTCGATGAAAAGAGCTTTGTCGACTTCCACGGCGACAGCTGCATCATTCCGCCCAACAGCTTTGCGCTGGCGCGCACCGTGGAATATTTCCGCATTCCGCGCAATGTGCTGACCATCTGCCTGGGCAAGAGCACCTATGCGCGCTGCGGCATCATCGTCAACGTGACACCGTTCGAGCCCGAATGGGAAGGTTATGTGACGCTGGAGTTTTCTAACTCGACGCCACTGCCGGCCAAAATTTATGCAGGCGAAGGTTGCGCGCAGGTTTTATTTTTTGAAAGCGACGAGGACGATGTATGCGAAATGTCTTACAAGGACCGTAATGGAAAATATCAAAAGCAGGAAGGTGTGACATTGCCTAAAGCCTGAACGTTGACACAGCATCAGACTTTTGAAGGGTGCAACTGACTGGTCTTCCAGCACATCCCTTTTTTTCTCACAGAAGTTTTTTAGTTCTCGGCACTTGCGCCCGTGACCTGTGCGTCGTTCTGGCACAGCAATGCCACCCGCGCCGCTGCCAGGTCCCAGCCGCCCCAGCCGCAGCTTTTGAACAGCGTGGGCCCGTCGCCCGGCGTGCAGATGCCGCGCAGCAGGTCGCCCAGCGTCGGCATGGCGCCTACGTCCAGGCCGGCCTGCAGCAGGTCGCCGGCCTCGTGCACGGCGTCCTTGGTGTCGACCAGCACATTGCCGGTGGCCACCAGGTGGCGGCACAGCGCGGGCGAGAGTTCCACCATGCCTGGCGTGAAGGCGCCGACCGCCGCAATGAACGCGTCCTTGCGCGGCTGGGCGTGCAGCACCACGCCGCTGGCCGGCGTGCAGGTGACGACCAGCGGGCATTCGGCCAGCGCGGTGTTCGGGTCCTGCACGGTGCGGGCAGTGGCGCCCAGCGCGCGCGCCCGCTCGGCCAGCGCCTCGGCGCTGGCCGGGCTGCGGGACGCGATCACCACCTCCTTCACCCCCAGGCCCTGCACAAAGGCGTCCAGGTGCGAGGCGCCCTGCACGCCGGCACCCACGATCAACAGCGGTCCCTGCGGCACGCGCGCCATCTGGCGGGCCGCCAGCAGCGACACCGCCGCCGTGCGCCGCGCCGTGGTGGTGGGGCCGTCCAGCACCAGCCGGCGCGAGCCGGTGGCAATGTCGAACACCACCACATCGCCCTGGATGGTGGGGCGTTCGGTGCCCGCATTGCCGGGCGTGAAGGTGATCAGCTTGGTGATCGCCACCTGGCTGTCGTTGGCCGGCATCACGAACAGGGTGCCGCCGTTGATGAGCGGCAGCACCATGCGCGCCGGCACGACCACGCCAGGGTCGCGCAGCACCATGGCCAGCTCTTCGGTCAATGCGCGCCAGGGCATCAGGGCGGCAGTGCCTTCGGCGCTAAGCAGCACGCTGGCAGTCGCACTGGCGTCCTGCAAAGGCTCGGACGGGCGGCCGGTTGCAGAGGCAGCCACCGGGGCCGCAAACGGGGAGGAGGAAGAAGGTTGTTCAGGCATGGGGCCATGGTAATGCTGCAAGTGCAGGGTG
>JAGOCN010000339.1 GCA_017998735.1 Giesbergeria sp. | reverse complement strand
TCACCCAGCGCGTCAAGGACGTGGCGCGGCGCTTTTCCAAGGGCCGCATCGTCTCGTGCCTGGAGGGCGGCTATGTGATGAGCGCGCTCTCGCGCAGCGTCGAGGCGCATGTGCGCGTGCTGGCCGATCTGTGACAGCAGCGCAGCGCGGTGCTGCGGTTTTTCTCTGTGCTTCTGCAAAACCCTGAATTCTCCTTTGGTGCCATGTGCCATGACTTCTGCCACTTCCCCTGACCACTCCGCTGCTGCAGACATGCCGCTGCGCGTGCAGCGCGACGCACGCGGCGTGCTCACGCTGACGCTGAACGACACCGCACGCTTCAATGCGCTGGGCAGCGAGATGCTGGCCGCACTGCAGCAGGCGCTGGACGAGGCTGCGCGCGACGACAGCCTGCGCGTGGTGGTGCTGGCCGCCGAGGGCCGGGCGTTCTGCGCCGGCCACAACCTGAAAGACATGGCGGCGCACCCCGACCTGGCCTGGTACCAGCAGCTGTTTGCCCAGTGCAGCCGCATGATGCTGGCCCTCCACAAGCTGCCGGTGCCGGTGATTGCGCGGGTGCACGGCATGGCGACGGCTGCCGGCTGCCAGCTGGTGGCGCAGTGCGACCTGGCGGTGGCGGCCGACAGCGCCACCTTTGCCACCAGCGGCATCCACTACGGCCTGTTCTGCGCCACGCCCAGCGTGCCGCTGCTGCGCAACGTGCTGCCCAAGCGCGCCATGGAAATGCTGCTGACCGGCGATTTCATCGACGCCCCCACGGCGCTGGCCGAAGGGCTGGTGAACCGCGTGGTGCCGCTGGACGCGCTGGACGCCGAGGTCGAATCGCTGGTGCAGTCGATCCTGCAAAAGCCACGCGTGGCCATTGCCATGGGCAAGGCGCTTGTTTACCAGCAGCGCGAGCTGGGCATTGAAGCCGCCTACCAGCTGGCCGGCCAGGCCATGGCCACCAACATGATGGACCCGGCCGCGCAGGAAGGCGCGCAGGCGTTCGCGCAAAAGCGCAGCCCCGCCTGGAAGGCTTGATGGCGGCGGCCCCCGCTGCCGCCGCGGCGGCCGCCGACCCGCCGCTGCTGGACGCGCTGGCGCTGTGGGCGCAGACCCTGTGGCAGCCCACCGTACCGATTGAAATGGCCGTGCTGGCCGTGTGCGTGCTGCTGGCCTGGGGGCTGGCGGCGTGGCTGCAGCGCAAGGTGGAACCGGTGTCGCCCCGCTCGGTGCTGTTTGGCCCGCGTGTGGTGGACGGGGCGCTGTTTCCGCTGCTGCTGCTGGCGCTGGGCTACCTGGCGCGCACGCTGCTGGCGCAGTGGCTGCCGGTGGCGTTTTTCCGCTTGGTGCTGCCGCTGCTGGTGTCGCTGTCGGCCATCCGCTTTGGCGCCAAGGTGCTGCAGGCGGCTTTTCCGGCGGCCGGCATGGCGCGGGTCATCGAGCGCACCTTGTCGTGGCTGGTCTGGCTGGCCACGGCGCTGTGGATCAGCGGGCTGCTGCCCCTGGTGCTGGACGAGCTGGACGACATTTCCTGGAAGGTGGGCGGCTCCACGCTGTCGCTGCGCACGCTGCTGGACGGCGCGCTCACGGCCAGCGTGGCGCTGCTGGTGGCGCTGTGGATCTCCTCGGTGCTTGAATCCTGGCTGCTGCGCTCGGCCACGGGCGGCGCGCTGTCGCTGCGCAAGGCGCTGAGCAACGCGCTGCGCGTGCTGATGCTGTTTGTCGGTTTGATCGTGGCGCTGTCGGCGGTGGGCATCGACCTGACGGCGCTGTCGGTGCTGGGCGGCGCGGTGGGGGTCGGCATCGGCCTGGGCCTGCAAAAGCTGGCGGCCAACTACGTCAGCGGCTTTGTCATCCTGGCCGAGCGCGCCATCCGCATCGGCGACAACGTGCGCGTGGACGGTTTCGAGGGCCGCATCACCGACATCAACGGCCGCTACACCCTGATCTGCTCGACCACCGGGCGCGAGGCCATCGTGCCCAACGAAATGCTGGTCACCAGCCGGGTGGAAAACCTGTCGCTGGCAGACACGCGGCTGTGGCAGTCCACGGTGGTCAGCGTGGGCTACGACAGCGATGTGGACCTGGTGATGCGGTTGCTGAACGAGGCCACGCAGGGCTGCCAGCGGGTGCTCAAGGAGCCCGGCTGCAGTGCCTCCCTGTCGGCCTTTGGCGCCGATGGCCTGGAGTTCACGGTGGGCTACTGGATTGCCGACCCGGAAAACGGCACGCTGGGCCTGCGCTCGGACATCAACCTGGCCATCCTGCGCGCCCTGCGGGCGCATGGCATCGATATTCCCTTTCCGCAGCGCGTGGTGCAGCTGCAGGGCACGCTGGCACCGGCCATCCAGCCAGCGCAGCAGCCAGGCAGCGCAGACGTTCCGGCCCCTGCCGCCAACCCGGTTGCGCAGCAGGCACCGGCGCAAAAATGAAAAGCATGCCTATAATTCATTCAAAAAAGCACGATCGTTCTTTTTGGGATTGCATGCCGTGCCTGAAGGCCTGTTGCCATGTCCTGCTGGCGGCGAGGCCTAGAATGTTTTTCTGCAGATACATGCCAATCTTTTCCATTCAACTACCCCAGGAGCCGCAGCAATGAAGGTTTTGGTACCCGTCAAGCGCGTGGTGGACTACAACGTCAAAGTCCGAGTCAAGTCGGACGGCAGCGGAGTCGACACCGCCAACGTCAAGATGAGCATGAACCCCTTTGACGAGATCGCCGTCGAGGAAGCCGTGCGTTTGAAAGAAAAAGGCATTGCATCGGAAGTCATTGCCGTCTCCTGCGGCGATGCCAAGTGCCAGGAAACGCTGCGCACCGCCATGGCCATCGGCGCCGACCGCGCCATCCTGGTGCAGACCGATGCCGAGCTCCAGCCCCTGGCAGTTGCCAAGCTGTTGAAAGCCCTGGTCGACAAGGAGCAGCCCGGCCTGATCATCCTGGGCAAGCAGGCGATTGACGACGACGCCAACCAGACCGGCCAGATGCTCGCCGCCCTTTGCGACCTGCCCCAGGGCACCTTTGCCAACAAGGTCGCCGTCGAGGGTGACAAGGTCAGCGTGGTGCGCGAGATCGACGGCGGCCTGCAGACCGTCGAGCTGTCCATGCCCGCAGTCATCACCACCGACCTGCGCCTGAACGAGCCGCGCTATGTGACGCTGCCAAACATCATGAAGGCGAAAAAGAAGCCCCTGGAAACCGTGACACCAGACGACCTGGGAGTCGATGTCGCCCCGCGCCTCAAAACCCTCAAGGTGATGGAGCCTGCCAAGCGCGGCGCCGGCATCATGGTGCCCGATGTGGCCACGCTGGT
>JAGOCN010000338.1 GCA_017998735.1 Giesbergeria sp. | reverse complement strand
CCAGCACGGTGTGCGCGCTGTGCAGGCTGGACTCGAACAGCTCGCGCTGCACCAGCTGCACCCCCAGGTCGCGCAGCTGGTGCCAGTGCGTCAGGTCGCGTGCCCGCGCCACCACCTGCAGGTTCGGAAAATGCGTGCGCGCCAGGCGCGCGATCTGCAGCGACTGCTCGGGGTCGTCCACCGCCAGCACCAGCACGCGCGCCTGGCCCGCGCCGGCCAGGCGCAGCAGAGGCAGCCGCGTGGCGTCGCCGTAGAACACGCGGTAGCCAAAGGTGTGCGCCACTTCCAGCATGGCGACGCTGTGGTCCAGCACCGTGGTGGGAATGCCCTGCAGCAGCAGCACCCGCGCCACGATCTGCCCGTAGCGGCCAAAGCCGGCAATGATGACCGGCGCTTCCTGCGGCGCCGCAAGCCGGTCCGGGCCGGCGCCGGCGCCGGCGTCGTCGGACGGCGCAGCGGTTTTCAGGCGCGCATGGCGGCGCAGCAGCACCCGGTCCAGCAGCACCAGCAGCAGCGGGCTGAGCAGCATCGACAGCGCCACCGCGCCGACCAACAGCGATGCGGTGCGCTCGGGCAGCACGCGCGCGCCGGCCGCTGCCTGGAACACCACAAAGGCAAATTCGCCGCCCTGCGCCAGCAGCAGCGCAAACACCGGACGCTCCTGGTAGGGAATGCGCGCACCGCGCGACAGCACGTAAATCACCCCGGCCTTGACCGCCAGAAACACCAGCAGGATGGCCGCCACCGCGCCGGGCGCGCCCAGCAGCACGCCAAAGTCGATGGTCATGCCGACGGCCATGAAAAACAGGCCCAGCAACAGGCCCTTGAAGGGTTCGATGTCGGTTTCCAGTTCGCGCCGGTACTCGCTTTCGGCCAGCAGCACACCGCCCAGAAAGGCGCCCAGCGCCATCGACAGGCCCAGCTGCACCATCAGCAGCGCAATGCCCACCACCAGAAGCAGCGCGGTGGCGGTGAAGATCTCGGGCGTGTTGCTCTTGGCAATCCAGCGCAGCAGCGGGCGCAGCAGCAGGCGCCCGCCCAGCACCACGCCGGCGATTGCGGCCACGGTGCGGGCAATGTCCCACGCCAGTTCGACCGGCGGGTGCGCGGCCTGCAGCCCGGCGGCCGCGCCCAGCAGCGGCACCAGCGCCAGGATGGGAATCGCCGCCACGTCCTGGAACAACAGCACCGACAGCGCTGACTGGCCGCTGGCGGTGCGGCCCAGGTTGCGCTCCTGCAGGGTTTGCAGCGCAATCGCGGTGGACGACAGCGCCAGCCCCAGCGCGCCCACCAGCGCCGTGCGCCAGGGCAGGCCCAAGGTCCAGGCAATGGCAAACAGCAGCGCCGCGCAGCCCACCATCTGCGCGCTGCCCAGGCCGAAAATCGGCCGGCGCATGCTCCACAGGCGGCTGGGCTGCAGCTCCAGCCCGACGATGAACAGCATCAGCACCACGCCAAATTCGGCAAAGTGCAGGATGTCCTGGCCGTTGCTGACCAGCCCCAGCCCCCAGGGGCCAATGGCAATGCCGGCCGCCAGGTAGCCAATGATGGCGCCCAGGCCCAGCGCGCGCGCAATCGGCACCGCCAGCACGGCAGCGCCCAGGTACAAAAAGGCGTAGCTCAGCCAGGTGGGGGCTTGGTCCATGGAAAAAGGTGGGGCACGAAGAGAAGGCTGGTCGCAGGCGCAAAAAATGAAAGGTCTTGCAGGTCGGCTCGGGTGGTGAAGGGCATGCCCGGTTCTGGTCCACCGGGCAGGAGCACCACAGCCATGGCGCAGACAGGGATTGCGGCCTTGGCCCAGCTGTGCAACGGCAATTTTCGCACCTGGCCCTGGCCGGGGCTGGCCAGGCCGGCGCCGGGCAACCCTGCGACAGCGCAACCGTGCCTGCGTTGCTAAGATGGCCAGCCCTGTTTTCAGCCCGTTTCCGGCTTCTCTTTTCCATGGACCTGCACACCTGGCTTGCCTTTCTGGCCGCATCCTGCGTGATTGCCGTCTCGCCCGGTTCGGGCGCGGTGCTGTCCATGAGCCATGGCCTGTCGTATGGCGTGCGCAAGACCAGCGCGACCATCCTGGGCCTGCAGCTGGGGTTGCTGCTGGTGCTGCTGGTGGCCGGCGCCGGGGTGGGTTCGCTGCTGCTGGCGTCCGAGCTGGCGTTCACGGCGGTCAAGGTGCTGGGCGCCGGTTACCTGATGTACGTGGGCTGGTGCCAGTGGCGCGCCGGCGCCAGTGCCCCGGTGCTGGCCGACGGCGTGCTGCCCGCAGCAGCTGCCGCCGGCCGCTGGCAGGCGCGCTGCGCCACCGGCTTTCTGACCAACGCCACCAACCCCAAGGGCATCGTTTTCATGGTGGCGGTGCTGCCGCAGTTTCTGACCGACACCCGTCCTTTGGCGGCGCAACTGGCCATTCTGGCGGCCACCATGGCCGTGGTGGACATGGCGGTGATGCACGGCTATGCGGCCAGCGCCAGCGCGCTGCGCGGCCTGCTGCGCAGCGCGCGTGCGGCGCGTGCGCAAAACCGCATTTTTGGCGGCGTGCTGATGGCTGTCGGGGCGGGACTGCTTTTCGTGCAGCGCGGAGCCCGCTCGGCCTGATGACGCAGATCACTCCTGTTTTGATAGCTGCTGGCGCTTGCTGTGCCTGCGCTGGAGGCTGTTTTCAACCTAAATCCAGTTGCTGCAACATGCCAGCCCGTTTCACTTTTCAAAGGACACAGCCATGCTCATGACCGGCAACGGCGCAGAGTTTTCTGCCGCCGACACCACTGCGCCCACCGTGCACGGCGGCCCCTATGGCGACCTGGTGGCCGGGCTGCTGGCCACACCGGCCAGCGTCTCGCCCAAGTATTTTTACGACGCACGCGGCTCCGAGCTGTTTGGCGACATCACGCAGCTGCCCGAGTACTACCCGACGCGCACCGAGCAGCAGATCATGGCCACCCACGGCAGCGCCATGGCGCAGCAGATCGGCCCGGTGGGCACGGTGATCGAATGGGGCGCAGGCAACTGCGCCAAGGCCTGCCAGCTGTGCGCGCTGCTGGCGCCCGAGCGCTTTGTGGCGCTCGACATCTCGGTGGACTGCCTGCAGGCGGGGGCCGAGCAGCTGCAGGCGCAGTGCCCGGCAGTCGAGGTGCAGGCGCTGGCCGCCGACCTGACGGCCGACCTGACCCTGCCGACCGATTTGCCACTGGAGCGCCGGCTGGTGTTCTACCCCGGCTCGTCCATCGGCAACTTTGATCCGCCCCAGGCGCTTTTGCTGCTGCAGCGCATGCGCGCCCTGCTGGGCACGGACGGCGCGCTGCT
>JAGOCN010000034.1:5138-10660 GCA_017998735.1 Giesbergeria sp. | reverse complement strand
CCGATGGCTCGGTCGGCATCGACGACGATGGGCGCGGCATTCCCTTTGGCCTGCACCCGGAAGAAAACGCGCCGGTGGTCGAGTTGGTGTTCACCCGCCTGCATGCCGGCGGCAAGTTCGACAAGGGTTCGGGCGGCGCCTACAGTTTTTCTGGCGGCCTGCACGGCGTGGGTGTTTCGGTGACCAATGCGCTGTCGCACCGCATGGAAGTGGCCACGCACCGCGAAGGCCAGGTGGCCACGCTGGTGTTTTCGGCCGGCGATGTGATCGAGCCTTTGCAGTTGCGCCCCCAGGCCAGCGGTGACCGGCGCCAGGGCACCAGCGTGCGCGCCTGGCCCGACGCCAAATACTTCGAGTCCAGCCACCTGCCCATGCCCGAGCTGACGCACCTGCTGCGCAGCAAGGCGGTGCTGATGCCGGGCGTGTCGGTGTCGCTGGTCAACGAAAAAACCCGCGACACGCAAACCTGGCAGTACAAGGGCGGTTTGCGCGACTACCTGGGCCAGACGCTGTCCGCCGACCCGGTGATTCCGCTGTTCGAGGGCGAAGGCTTTGCAGACAAAAACCATGACAGCTTTGCCGAAGGCGAAGGCGCCGCCTGGTGCGTGGCCTTCACCGAAGAGGGCGCGCCGGTGCGCGAAAGCTATGTCAACCTGATTCCAACCAGCGCCGGCGGCACGCACGAAAGCGGCCTGCGCGATGGCCTGTTCCAGGCGGTCAAAAGCTTCATTGAACTGCACAGCCTTTTGCCGAAGGGCGTGAAACTTCTGCCCGAGGACGTGTTTGCCCGCGCCAGCTATGTGCTCTCGGCCAAGGTGCTGGACCCGCAGTTCCAGGGCCAGATCAAGGAGCGGCTCAACTCGCGCGACGCGGTGCGGCTGGTCAGCAGTTTCGTGCGCCCGGCGCTGGAACTGTGGCTGCACCAGCATGTGGAATACGGCAAGCGGCTGGCCGAGCTGGCCATCCGCGCCGCGCAAACGCGGCAAAAGGCCGGCCAGAAGGTGGAAAAGCGCAAGGGCTCGGGTGTGGCCGTGCTGCCCGGCAAGCTGACCGACTGCGAAAGCCGCGACATTGCACACAACGAGGTGTTTCTGGTGGAGGGCGACTCGGCCGGCGGCAGCGCCAAGATGGGGCGCGACAAGGAAAGCCAGGCCATCCTGCCGCTGCGCGGCAAGGTGCTCAACACCTGGGAGGTGGAGCGCGACCGGCTGTTTGCCAACACCGAAATCCACGACATTGCAGTGGCCATTGGCGTGGACCCGCATGGGCCAAATGACACGCCCGACCTGTCCGGCCTGCGCTACGGCAAGGTCTGCATCCTGAGCGACGCGGACGTGGACGGTTCGCACATCCAGGTGCTGCTGCTGACCCTGTTCTTCCGGCATTTTCCGAAACTGATCGACGCCGGCCATGTGTACGTCGCCAAGCCGCCTTTGTTCCGGGTGGACGCGCCGGCGCGCGGCAAGAAGCCGGCGGCCAAGGTGTATGCGCTGGACGACGGGGAACTGGTGTCCATCCTGGACAAGCTGCGCAAGGACGGCGTGCGGGAAGGTGCCTGGTCCATCAGCCGCTTCAAGGGCCTGGGCGAGATGAACGCCGAGCAGCTGTGGGAAACCACCCTCAACCCCGACACCCGGCGCCTGCTGCAGGTGCGCCTGGGGCGGCTCGATTTTGTGCAGACGCAGGGCGAAATCACCAAGCTGATGGGCAAGGGCGAGGCGGCTGCGCGGCGCGAATTGATGGAGCTGCGCGCCGACGATGTGGACGTGGATGTGTGAAGCAGAACAGGCATGCAGGTCCGGGGGAATGAAAAAAACCGGGGCAGGCAAGGGTGCTTCGCTTGTTTTGGCACTGGCTGTGTTGCTGCTTTTTTTGCCTGTGTGCCTGCGCGGCTTTTTGCTTCGGCAGGGGCGGTGGACTACAGCCAGCCGTGGCAACTGGACTGAAACTCGGCCGTGGAGCCGGGTTTGCAAGGGGTGATTTTTCATGCGTCTGCCCTGCTTTTTCCGCTTTCCCCTTGCTTGACCCCTGACAGGAACACCCCATGGAGTCTCCCCTCGCCTTGATGCAGGAAAAACTGGCATCCGCCAGCGAAGCGTTTTTTCTGCAGCTGCCCAACCTGATTGCCGCCCTGGTGTTGCTGGTGATTGTCTGGTATGCCAGCAAGGGGCTGGTGCTGGTCATCAAGCGCATCAGCGCAGCGCGCCAGCGGCCCGACCTGGGTTCGTTGCTGGGGTCGCTGGCACGCGGTCTGGTGATCGGCATGGCACTGCTGTTTGCCGCTGCCATCGTGTTTCCGACCGTGAACCCGGGCGACATTTTTGCCACCCTGGGGCTGGGTTCGGTGGCCATCGGTTTTGCCTTCAAGGACATTTTGCAAAACCTGCTTGCCGGCCTGCTGCTGGTGATTCGCCGGCCCTACCAGCGCGGCGACCAGATCGTGGTCAAGGGGTATGAGGGCACCGTGGAGCAGATTGAAAGCCGCGCCACCTTTCTCAAGACCTACGACGGCCTGCGCGTCATCATTCCCAACAGCGATGTCTACACCTCGCCGGTGGTGGTCAAGACCGCCTACGACACGCACCGCGACGAGCTGGTGGTGGGCATCGGCTATGGCGACAATCCGGCCCAGGCGGTGGAGTATTTCCGCGCCGCCGTGTCTGCGGTGGAGGGCGTGTCCAGCGACCCGCCGGTCGAGGTCATCCCCTGGGGGCTGAGCGACTTCACCGTGAACCTGAAAGTGCGCTGGTGGGGTGGCTCGCCGCGCATCGAGCAGGTAGTGCTCAAGGGGCGCGTCATCATGGCCGTGGCCAAGGCCGCCAAGGAGCATGGCGTCGACCTGCCGTTCCCGACCTCGGTGGTGCTGTTCCACGACCAGACCGAAGAGGTGGATGGCAACCGCGCCCAGCAGCGCGAAGGCTGGCCGGCCGGCAAGTCGCCGCCCAAGTCGCGTTTCATGCGCGAAACCGCCCGTGCCCAGCAGCAGCCTGCCGACGGGCAGGACCCGCGCAAGGAGCCGCCACACTGAAGCCGACCAGGCTGCCCGCGCTGCAGCAGCGGCAGCGCAGGGCCAGAACCCGCAGGCTGCGGACAAGCAGCCGCCTTTGGGGCTGGTGCCGCTGGGCGACTACCGCTCGCCCGGCATGCCGGCCGAGCATGTGGTGCGCGCCCTGTGGCGGCGCCTCAAGGAGCGCATGGGTTCTTCCAACCCCGACCCGGTGCGCTCTGCCAGCCGGCTGGAAGACGCCACGCTCCAGGCGCTGGACGAGGTGGTCGGGCCGCCGGCCTGCGGCCCGCTGCTGGACGATTTCGATGCCGCCGTGCGGGCCTGGCTGGACGAGCCCAACGGCAGCTTCCACTGCGTGGTGGTGCTGCCGCCCTGCGATTCCACCGACGTGATCGGCAGCTGGGCGCAGTCGCGCGGCCTTGCCGTGCTGGGCGCGCCGGAGCGCGACCAGGGCCACGTTCTCTCTCTGGTGGCCGGCACGGTCAGCAAGGCTCACGACAGCGGCGCAGACCGCCCTGAACAGTCCCCTGCCTTCACGCCCGAAGGCAAGGCGCCCTTGCTGGTCATTCCCCGGCTGGAGGCCTGGTTCCTGCGCCGGCGCAACGGGCTGTTGGCCGTGCGCGCCCTGCTGGCCGAGCTGCAGCAGGCCGAGCGCCGCTGCCTGATCGGCTGCAACAGCTGGGCCTGGGCCTTTCTGGTGCGCGCCGCAGGCGCCGCACTGGTGCTGCCTGGCCCGCGCACCTTTGTCGCCTTCGATGCCCAGCGGCTGCATGCCTGGTTTTCCGAACTGGCAGCGCCGCTGCAGCAGGGAGGCGTCGCCTTTCGCCTGGCCAGCAATGGTGCCGATGTGCTGGCCACCAAGGACGGCGGCGCACTGGCCAGCAACTACCTGAGCGAACTGGCTGCGCGCAGCAACGGCATTCCCTGGGTCGCCTGGCACCTGTGGCGCGACGCCCTGCGCACCGGCATCGATGCCAGCCAGAACGGCAAGGAGCAGGAGCAGGAGCCGGAGCGCCCTTCCGAGTCGCAATCGCAATCGACAGAGCAGCGCACCGGTGCGCCGGTGCAAAACGGCGTGCAGGACGGCAAACGCACCTTCTGGATCATGGACGTGCCCGACCCCGACCTGCCGCACCACCAGGATGACAACGCGCTGCTGGTGCTGCACGCCCTGCTGATGCACGGCGCGCTGCGCAAGGAAGAACTGCTCAGCGTGCTGCCCGATGCCACCGCAGTCGAGGTGCTGCCGGCCTTGCTGCGCACCGGCTTTCTGGCGCAGCGCGAGGGCTGGCTGTCGGTGCAGCCGGCCGCCTATCCGGCCGTGCGCAGGGCGCTGCTGGCCGACGGCTTTCCAATGGGGGAGATCTGACATGGACGAGATCGCGGGCATGGCCAGGGGCGATGGCGTCAAGGACGGCCAGGAAAAGGCCGCCCAGCTCATCAACGACCTGCAGGACATCAGCCTCAGCAAGATCGGGCTGATCGTGCTGGGCACCTGGATTGCCATTGCCCTGGCGCGCCGCGTGCTGCCCTACCTGGCAGAAAAAGGCCCCAGCCAGCTGCGCCTGTACCTGCTCGGCGCCGTGCCCATCATCCGGCTGGCGCTGCTGGTGGTGGCCATTTTGTGGCTCATCCCGATCATCTTCAACATCACGTTCCAGAACTTTCTGGTGATTTCGGGTGCCGCCAGCGTGGCCATCGGTTTTGCCTTCAAGGACTATGTCAGCAGCATCATTGCCGGCATCGTGGCGATTTTCGAGCGCCCCTACCAGCCGGGCGACTGGGTGGAGATTGGCGGCGACTATGGCGAGGTGCGCGCGGTGGGCATGCGCTCCATCGAGGTGCGCACCCCGTCGGACAACATCGTCTATATCCCGCACGACAAGATCTGGCAAAACAACATCTCGAACTCGAACGACGGCGCCCGCACGCTGATGTGCGTGACATCGTTCCACCTTGACCCCCGGCACGACGCCAGTCTGGTGCGCACCGCGCTGCGCGATGTGGCCCTGACCAGCGCCTACCTGGACTACCAGAAACCCGTGAGCGTGAGCCTGCAGCAGACCGAGTACGGCACGCACTACAAGATCAAGGCCTACCCGTTCGACATGCGCGACCAGTTCAGCTTCATGTCCGACCTGACGGTGCGCGGCAAGCTGGCCATTGCCGACTGCGGCGGCGAAGAAAGCAGGGTGCCACCCGACGTTTGAACTGGCGCGCCATGCCATCCGAATGCCGACTGGTGCAGTTTTGATGCCTGAACCACCACCAGACCCGGACCTGCACCCGGACCGACACCAAATCCACCAACCCCGATGGAACCCACTGACCTGACCATGGACGACCTTCTTCTTTTTCCTTCCGAAACCACCCCGCCCGAACCCGAGGGCGACGGCAGCAGCATCACGCTGGCCGACTATGCACAGACCGCCTACCTGGAATACGCCCTGAGCGTGGTCAAGGGCCGCGCGCTGCCCGACGTCTGCGACGGCCAGAAGCCGGTGCAGCGGCGCAT
>JAGOCN010000034.1:3689-5038 GCA_017998735.1 Giesbergeria sp. | reverse complement strand
CAGATCATCAGCAGCAGCACCGACATTGCAGATGCCTACCGCACCGGGCGCGGCAGCCTGAAGGTGCGCGCACGCTGGAAAATCGAAGAGCTGGCACGCGGCCAGTGGCAGCTGGTGGTGACCGAACTGCCGCCGGGCGTCAGCACGCAAAAGGTGCTGGAAGAAATCGAGGACATCACCAACCCGAAAATCAAGACCGGCAAGAAGGCCCTGGGCAACGAGCAGGTGCTGCTCAAGGCCAGCATGCTGGCGGTGCTGGACGGGGTGCGCGACGAGTCCAGCAAGGACGCCGCCGTGCGCCTGGTGTGCGAACCGAAAACCGGCAAGACGCCGCAGCAGGAGCTCATCACGGCGCTTTTGGCGCACACCAGCCTGGAAACGTCGTCGTCCATCAACCTGACCATGGTCGGCATTGACGGCAAGCCGGTGCAGAAATCGCTGCGCCAGATGCTGACCGAGTGGATCGAATTCCGCCAGGGCACGATCACGCGGCGCTCGCAGCACCGCCTGGCCAAGGTGCTGGACCGCATCCACATCCTCGAAGGGCGGCAGACCGTGCTGCTCAACATCGACGAGGTGATTGCCATCATCCGCGGCGCCGACGAGCCCAAGGCGGCGCTGATGGAGCGCTTTCTTCTCAGCGATCGCCAGGCCGACGACATCCTGGAAATCCGCCTGCGCCAGCTGGCGCGCCTCGAAGCCCTCAAGATCGAGCAGGAACTCAAAGACCTGCGCGCCGGCCAGCTGAAGCTCGAAGACATCCTCGGCAACCCGGCCGCGCTGCGCCGCCTGATGGTGAAAGAAATCGAGGCGGATGCCAAACAGTTCGCCGACCCGCGCCGCACGCTCATCCAGGCCGAGAAAAAATCAGCGGTCGAGGTGCGGGTGGTGGACGAGCCGGTCACCGTGGTGGTGTCGGAAAAGGGCTGGGTGCGCTCGCGCAACGGCCATGGGCACGAGGCGGCCAGCTTTGGCTTCAAGGCGGGCGATGCGCTGTACGGCGCCTTTGAATGCCGCACGGTCGACACCCTGGTGGTGTTTGGCAGCAACGGCCGCGTGTACTCGGTGCCGGTGGCGCAACTGCCCAGCGCCCGTGGCGACGGCCAGCCGGTCACCACGCTGATCGAGCTGGAAGCGGGCACACAGCTGGCGCACTTCTTTGCCGGTCCGGCCACGGCCACGCTGCTCCTGGCCAGCAGCGGCGGCTACGGCTTTCTGGCGCCGGTCGAGGCCATGGTGGCGCGCAACCGCAGCGGCAAGGCCTTTGTCACCCTGACCGAGGGCGAGACGCTGTGCGCGCCCTCACACGCAGCGCACGGCAGCGGCGCAGAAGCCGTGCCGGCCGCCAC
>JAGOCN010000034.1:0-3589 GCA_017998735.1 Giesbergeria sp. | reverse complement strand
AGCCGCTGCCCTCCACCCCCGCAACCTCGGCCGGCAGCTGCGGGCAGGGCCAGCCCAGCAGCTCGGCCAGGCGCGTGGTGATCCAGGTGGCTTCACCTGGCGCCAGGCCCGATTCGGCACTGCACAGGCCGGCGTGGATGCCCAGCAGCACGCCGGCTTCGGACGGTGCCTGCATGTGGTACAGCGTCTGCGCCTGCTCCACCAGGGCGCTGGCAAGGTCTTCGCACAGTTCGTAGCGGGTGCGCACGGTGGCGATGGGCTCGCGCAGGCGGCCGCGCGGGTCGCTGTACACCGCCAGGAACGAGGGTGGTGGCGTGATCTGGTTTTCGTTGTCCATGGGGCAGTGGATTGGTGGAGCAGGGCAGGGTGCCGGGGGTCAGTCGGGCTTGAACAGGCGCTCGAAGCGCGCCTGGTCGGCGGCCAGCTCAAAGCTCACCAGCTGGCCCATCTTCATGTCGTGAAGCCTGCAGGCGGCAAACAGCGTGGCCTTGCCGGCCAGGTAGAAGTCGGGCAGGTAGATGAGCGCATAGGGGTAGGGCACAAAGCTCTGCAGGTCAAACACGGTGCGGTGCAGGTTGTGCGGGGACGGGTAGAGCTTGTAGGCGTCGGTGGTGATTGCCTGGGTGGCCATGGTGGTGCGGTGCGTGTGGGGGGAGCGTTACAGTGCGGCCCATGCTACCGGCATTCGGCAATGCATCCCTTTACGAAAGGCCACGATGGCAAAACCGAGCAAGAACGAATGGGCTGCCAAGGTGCTGACCCTGGTGAAAGCCGGCAACCTGCAGGCGGCGCTGGCGCAGACCAAGGTGGCGCCCACGGCGGGCGATGTGGAGCGCCTGCAGGCCATGATGACTGCACTGCCCAAAACTGCTGCGCTGCTGCAGTTTCAAAAGGCCATCGAGGAAGAACGTGCGCTGCTGGCCGCACCGCGCCTGCACCGTTCGCCATGAACAGGCCTGTTGCGTCTGCCTTGCCTGCCGCGCCTGCCATCTGAATTTTTCCTTGTTCCGTATTCCTTGTTTACACCGCTGCCCTGCGCCCCCGCCATGAACCCGCTGCACATTTCCATCCAGACCGAGGATTTCGATGTTTCCGCCGAACTGGCAGCGCTGCGCCATGGCGACAAGCGCGTGGGCGCGGTGTGCAGCTTTGTCGGTACGGTGCGTGAATTGAACGCCGGCAGCCAGGTGGCGACCATGGAGCTGGAGCATTACCCCGGCATGACCGAAAAGTCCATTGCCGCCATGGGCGAAGAGGCTTTTAGGCGCTTTGACATCTTTGCCGCCCGCGTCATTCACCGCGTCGGTGTGCTGCAGCCGCTGGACCAGATCGTGCTGGTGGCGGTCACCAGCGCGCACCGGGGCGAGAGCTTCCAGGCCTGCGAATTCCTGATGGACTATTTGAAAACCCAGGCGCCGTTCTGGAAGAAGGAAGCCACGGCAGACGGTGCCCGCTGGGTCGATGCGCGGGTCAGCGACGACGCGGCGCTGGCGCGCTGGGGCATTGAAGCGCGCAACGGCTGACTGGAGCGCAGGGAGCGGCGCAGGCCGCAGTTTTCAAGCCAAATCGGCCTTCAGCACAGGCTGGGCATGCGCCAGCAGCTATGAAAATGTGAGCGTTGGATGCAGGCTGCAACCCCGGCCCTGGTTGATCTGGCGCAAGCCACCGCCCGGTCGGTGCCTTGAAATCCGGTCGAACTTGCCCCAAATGCATTGCAATTCGGAGGACATTGACCCATGCGTCTAGACAAATTCACCACCAAGTTCCAGGAAGCCCTGGGCGACGCGCAGTCGCTGGCCCTGGGCAACGACAACGCCTACATCGAACCTGTGCATGTGCTGCTGGCCATGCTGCGCCAGGACGACGGCCCGCGCGCGCTGCTGCAGCGCGCCGGCGCCAATGTGCCCGGCCTGCTGGCCGCAGCCGAGGGCGCGGCCCGCCGCCTGCCACACGTCACCGGCCAGGACCAGGTGCAGGGCGGCCCGGACCTTTCTCGCGTGCTGCAGGCGACCGAAAAGGAAGCCATCAAGCGCGGCGACGAATACATTGCCAGCGAGCTGTTTTTGCTGGCGCTGACCGACAGCAAGGGCGACGCCGGCCGCATTGCGCAGGAAAACGGACTCTCCCGCAAAAGCCTGGAAGCGGCGATTGACGCCGTGCGCGGCGGCCAGAAAGTGGACAGCCCCGAGGCCGAAGGCCAGCGCGAAGCGTTGAAAAAATACACCCTGGACCTGACCGAGCGCGCCCGCATGGGCAAGCTCGACCCGGTGATTGGCCGCGACGACGAGATCCGCCGCGCCATCCAGGTGCTGCAGCGGCGCACCAAGAACAACCCGGTGCTGATTGGCGAGCCGGGCGTGGGCAAGACGGCGATTGTCGAAGGCCTGGCGCAGCGCATCGTGGACGGCGAGGTGCCCGATTCGCTCAAGGGCAAGCGCGTGCTGTCGCTGGACATGGCGTCGCTCCTGGCCGGTGCCAAGTTCCGGGGCGAGTTTGAAGAGCGCCTGAAAACGGTGCTGAGCGAACTGGCCAAGGACGAGGGCCAGACCATCGTTTTCATTGACGAACTGCACACCATGGTCGGCGCCGGCAAGGCCGAGGGCGCCATGGACGCGGGCAACATGCTGAAACCCGCGCTGGCGCGCGGCGAGCTGCACTGCGTGGGCGCCACCACGCTGGACGAGTACCGCAAGTACATTGAAAAAGACGCGGCGCTGGAGCGGCGCTTTCAGAAAATCATCGTTGGCGAGCCGACCGTGGAGGCGACCATCGCCATCCTGCGCGGCCTGCAGGAAAAGTACGAAAAGCACCACGGCGTGCAGATCACCGACCCGGCCATCGTGGCGGCGGCCGAACTGAGCCACCGCTACATCACCGACCGCTTCTTGCCCGACAAGGCGATTGACCTGATCGACGAGGCGGCGGCCAAGATCAAGATCGAGATCGACTCCAAGCCCGAGGAGTTGGACAAGCTCGACCGGCGCCTGATCCAGTTGCAGATCGAGCGTGCGGCCGTGCAGCGCGAAAAGGACGAGGCTTCGCAAAAGCGCTTTGGCCTGATCGAGGAGGAAATTGGGCGCGTGCAGAAAGAAATTTCTGACAAGGATGAAATCTGGCAGGCCGAAAAGGCCCAGGCGCTCGGCTCCAAGGACGTGATGGAAGAGATCGACCAGATCAACACGCAGATTGAGGAACTGACCCGCAAGGGCGACTTCAACCGTGTGGCCGAGCTGCAGTACGGCAAGTTGCCTGAGTTGAAGCGCCGCCTGAGCCAGGCCAAAGACAGCGAAGCCAGCAAGGAAGCCGAGCACGCGCCGCGCCTGCTGCGCACGCAGGTGGGCGCCGAGGAAATCGCCGAGGTGGTGAGCCGCGCCACCGGCATTCCGGTGTCGAAAATGATGCAGGGCGAGCGCGACAAGCTCTTGCAGATGGAGGCCAAGCTGCACGAGCGCGTGGTTGGCCAGGACGAGGCGATTGCCGCCGTGGCGAACGCCATCCGGCGCTCTCGCTCGGGCCTGTCGGACCCGAACCGGCCGACCGGCAGTTTTCTGTTCCTCGGCCCCACGGGCGTCGGCAAGACCGAGCTGTG
>JAGOCN010000337.1 GCA_017998735.1 Giesbergeria sp. | reverse complement strand
GCCTTTGCCGCCGGCAGCCGCTGCCGGCCTGCCCACGCTGGAGTTCTACCGCCAGCAGCTGGTGCTGGGGCTGCGCGACTATGCCCGCCGCTGCGGTTTCAAGCAGGTGCTGGTGGGCTGCTCGGGCGGCATCGACAGCGCGCTGACATTGGCGCTGGCAGTGCAGGCGCTGGGCGCCGACAACGTGGTCGGCATCACCATGCCGTCGCGCTTTTCCAGCGCCGGTTCCGTGGACGACTCGGTGGTGCTGTGCCAAAACCTGGGCATTGCGCTGCACACGCACCCGATTGCCGAGCTGGTGGAGGTGTATGCACGCCAGTTCGAGGCCAGCTTTGGCACGCCGCTGGCCGGGCTGGCGCTGGAGAACGTGCAGTCGCGCATCCGCGGCGTGGTGCTGATGGAATACGCCAATACGCACGGCCCGCTGCTGCTGACCACCGGCAACAAGTCCGAAGTGGCCGTGGGTTACTGCACGCTGTACGGTGACACCAACGGCGGCCTGAACCTGATTGGCGACCTGTACAAGACCGAGGTGTTTGACCTGTGCCGCCACATGAACCAGCAGGCCGGGCGCGAACTCATTCCGCCGGTCATCATCGACAAACCCCCGTCCGCCGAACTGGCGCCCGGCCAGCGCGACGACGACAGCCTGCCGCCCTACCCGGTGCTGGACGCGGTGCTGAAACTGCTGATTGAAGGCGAGCGCCTGGCGCCGGACGAATACCAGGCTGCACACGCCTTTGTGCAGGAATTACAGAAAGACGAGGCTGGCCGCGCCGTGGTGCAGCGCGTGCGCCGCCTGCTGGCCACCAGTGAACACAAGCGCCACCAGGCCGCGCCCATCCTGCGCGTGCGCGCCATCGCCTTTGGGCGCGGGCGGCAGGTGCCGATTGCGGCGCGCTATGTTTAAAGGAGCTGCTGGCGCTTGCTCAGGCTGGTTTTCAGCATGAAATCACCTTGCAATCTATTAAATGCCTGCGCCAGCAGCTCATATTTCAATAGCAAAACAACTGTGCTTTTGCTTTGGGGACATGTTTTTTGACTGGGAATGACGCTGGCAGCGTGACCGTTTCCAACGCTGCTGACCCTCACCTCAACCCTCTCCCAGAGGGAGAGGAGAAAAACCGGCAGCATGTTCAGCAGTGAAACCGCTTTCTACCGATTCCTTGCCAACCTGGGTTCTCCTGCATGTACGACACCGCCATCTACATCGGCCGCTTTGAGCCGCCACACGCCGGCCATGTGGCCCTGCTGGAGCGTGCGCTTGAGTGCGCCCCCCGCGCCATCGTGGTCATGGGCTCGGCCTGGCAGGTGCGCTCGCCCAAAAACCCGTTCACCTGGCAGGAGCGCGCCGACATGCTGCTGGGTGCATTGCCCACCGCCGAGCGCCAGCGGGTGCAGGTGCTGCCGGTGCGCGACTATTACAACGAAGCGCGCTGGGTGCAAGCGGTGCGCGCTGGCGTGGCCGCATGCACGCCGGCGGGCGCGCGCATCGCCCTGGTCGGCCATTTCAAGGACGCCACCAGCAGCTACCTGCGCGCCTTCCCCGGCTGGGAGCTGGAGCATGTGGAGCGCCAGGGCAGCATCGACGCCACCACGCTGCGCAACGCCTACTTTGGCGCCACGCCGTGTACCGCCATGCAGGCACTGGCGCCGCTGGCCGGGCAGATTCCGCACAACACGCAGGCAGCGCTGGCCGCTTTTGCGCGGCAACCCGACTACCTGCAGCTGCAGGAGGAATGGCGCATGCTGCGCGACTTTCGTGCCAGCTGGGCCGGCGCGCCCTACCCGCCGGTGTTCACCACCGTGGACGCGCTGCTGCGCTGCCAGGACCAGGTTTTGCTGATCCGCCGCGCCCATGCGCCCGGCAAGGGCCAGTGGGCGGTGCCGGGCGGCTTTCTGGAGCAGCGCGAAACGCTCTGGCAGTCGTGCCTGCGCGAACTGGCCGAAGAAACACACTGCGACCTGCCCGAGGCGGTGCTGCGCGCTGCACTGCGTGAGGTGGCAGTGTTTGACCACCCCGACCGAAGCCAGCGCGGCCGCACCATCACGCACGCGCATTACTTCGACCTGGGCGACGCGCCCCTGCCGCAGGTAGAGGGCGACGACGATGCGCTGCTGGCCCGGTGGGTGCCGGTGGCCGATCTGCCGGCGATGGAAGACGCGTTTTTTGAAGACCACTTTCACATGCTCGACCACTTTCTGGGGCTGACGCAGGTCGCTGCCTCTGCCACCCAGGGCGCGCATTCCATGTAAAACAAGGGCAAGGCTCCATCCCCGCCGCTGTCCTACAGCGGCCAGTGTGCCGCCCTGACGCTTTTTTGCCACCGTGCTGCCTACGCTGGCGAAAAGCACGTCTGTTGCATTTTGCTTACCCCCTTTACCGGAGCTGCCTCCCATGAAACCCTTTCGCATTGCGGCCTGGACGGCCATTGCCGGCAGCGTGCTGCTGACCGGCTGCATGGCATCGCGCCTGTCGGTGTCGCGCAACCTGGCCGATGCTGCGCGCCCCTACAGCGCGCACCCCACCGACCCGCAGCGCACCTTGCTGATCGTCGGCGACAGCACCGCTTTGGGCACCGGCGCCGACAGCCCGCAGTCCAGCCTGGCGGGCTGGATCGGCAACGCCCACCCGCAGTGGCGCATCGACAACCGCGCTGCCAATGGCGCCAAGTTTGTCGATGTGGTGCAGCAGCTGCGCGACGCCGACAGCGGCTACGACCTGGTGATGGTGGTGGCCGGCGGCAACGACGTGATCCAGCTGACCAGCATGGGCAAGATCCGCTCCGGCATGACCGAAGCCGTGGCCCTGGCGCACGAGCGCGGCCGCCGCGTGGTGCTGATGCCCTGCGGCAACGTCGGACATGCACCGTTCTTCCTGCCGCCACTGACCTGGTGGATGGACACGCGCTCCAAGGAAATGCACGCCATTGCCCAATCGGTTGCCAGCACCGGCGGCGCCCGCTACATCCGCCTGCTGCAACCCAAAGAGAGCGATCCCTTTGTGCAGCGCAGCGACGAAATGAACGCATCCGACGGTCTGCACCCCAGCAGCATGGGCTATCGCCACTGGTACACGGAACTGGTGCGCCAGGGCGGGCTGGAAGGTTTGGCGGCAGATCGCTGAGCCCACGGCGACTGCAGCGCAAATGGCAGGCCCCCAGGCCTTGCTGAAGAAAATGGCAGTACCGTCTGCACGCGGTAAAGGCACAGACCGCATGGCCTTGAACATGGCTTAGACTTTGGAGCCCTGAACCTGCGGGCATTGGCAGAAACCGCTGGCATGTTCCTGGTGTCTCTGGTGCGGGA
>JAGOCN010000336.1 GCA_017998735.1 Giesbergeria sp. | reverse complement strand
CTGGTAGGCGTCGAGCAGATCAAGCTCGATCTTGGCGTGGTGGTCTTCGCCGCGCTGCGGCATGTCGTTGCCAAAACCTGCGCTGCCGCGCCCGCTGGCACCGCCGCCGCGCTGGGCACGCGCCGCGCGGCCAAACAGCTGCTCGAAAAAGTCGCTGTATTCGCCTGCATCGCCGCCCATGCCCGCGCCGCCGTTGCCGGTGAACTCAAAGCCCGCGTCCCAGTTGGGCGGTGGCTGAAAGCCGCCGCCACTGCGCCCCGCGCCTTGCTGGCCGTACTGCGAACGCTGGCCCAGGTCGTCGTAGGCAGCGCGTTTTTCCGGGTCGGACAGCACGGCGTTGGCCTCGTTCAGTTCGCTCATGCGGGCGCTGGCATCGGCTTCCTTGCTGACGTCCGGGTGGTACTTGCGCGCCAGCTTGCGGTAGGCCTTCTTGATGTCTTCGGCGCTTGCGGCCTTGGCAACGCCGAGCACCTTGTAGTAGTCCTTGAATTCCATTGCCTGTGGCTCCTGGCGGTGGCTGATGGGCCACTCTAAGCCAGCCGCCACCCCGGCGGTGTCAGCTGCATTCCCGACTGTTGTAGCGCGCCTTGCACCGGTGCAGCGCAAGCGGCTGCAAAGCGGCTTCCGGAGTGCTGGCGGGATGCACTGCCGAAGGCATGCCGGGTGCCATTTGCATGTTTTTTGCCAAAAACTGCCTCCAGCGCATGCGCAGCCTGCGCCAGCAGCTCATATTTTCATAGCAAGATCAAAGGTTTTCTGCATCCGCACCGCAAACCGCTCGGCACACCAAAGCGCTATGCCAGGGGCACCCGCGTATCGAACTTGGCGCGGCGCGTGCTGAAAAACGCCCGCACGTTGCGCACATTGGCGTCCAGGGTGAACAGGCGCTGCGCCAGCGCCAGGTACTGCGGCATGTCGCGGGTGTGCGTGACCAGCACAAAGTCGGGGCCGGGCGAGACGCGCCAGCACTGCTGCACGGCGGCGTCCTGCACGGCACGCGCTTCAAAGGCGTCCAGCAGTTCGGCGCCCTGGCGCTCCAGCGTGATTTCCACAATCGCCTGCAGGCCCGGGCCGACCAGCTGGGCCACGCGGTCGGGTTGCAGGACCACCACCTGGCGTTCGATCAGCCCCAGCGCATGCAGCCGCTTGGTGCGGCGCAGGCAGGTGGCGGGCGAAACCTGCAGGCGTTCGGCCAGCGTCTGGTTGCTTTGGGATGCGTCCTGCTGCAGCCAGTCGAGCAGTTGCAGGTCGGTGGCATCAATGTCAATCATTTCACTGTTCTTCATTTTTCAAAATTTAATTTCTTTATGGGAGAAATTTGAAACATTAATGCATTTAAATCATTTTATTGGTCTTTAATTTCTTTAGCTACCCGTTAGCATGGCCCATCTTTTTGAGGGAGTGTCTTATGTGTGGCATCGTCGGCGCCGTCTCGGCGCGCAACATCGTTCCCGTGCTGGTGCAGGGTTTGCAGCGCCTGGAGTACCGGGGCTATGACTCGTGCGGGGTGGCGGTGCACAGCGCCAGCCTGGAAAACGCGCCGGGCGCCGGCCTGCGCCGCGCCCGCAGCACCTCGCGTGTGGCCGAACTGCTGGAGCGTGTAAAAACCGAACAGGTGTCCGGCGGCACCGGCATTGCCCACACCCGCTGGGCCACGCACGGCGCCCCGGTGGAATGCAACGCGCACCCGCATTTCAGCTATGGCGCGCAGGCGGCAGGCCAGGACGGCACCCCCGCCTCTGCCACCGAAGGCCGCGTGGCCCTGGTGCACAACGGCATCATTGAAAACTACGAGCAGCTGCGCAGCCAGCTGCAGGCACGCGGCTACACCTTTGACAGCCAGACCGACACCGAGGTCATTGCGCACCTGGTGGACAGCCTGTACGCGGGCGACCTGTTCGAGGCCGTGCAAGGCGCGGTGGCGCAGCTGCACGGCGCCTTTGCCATTGCCGTCATGCACAAGGACGAACCGCACCGCGTCGTCGGCGCACGCGCCGGCTCACCGCTCATCCTGGGCGTGGGGCAGGACGGCAGCGAGCACTTTCTGGCCAGCGACGCCATGGCCCTGGCCGGCGTAACCGACCAGATCGTGTATCTGGAAGAAGGCGACCTGGTCGATCTGCAGCCCGGCCGCTACTGGATTCTGGGCCAGGACGGGCGCGCACTCACGCCCGAGCAGCGCCCGGTGCGCACCGTGCACGCGCACAGCGGCGCGGCCGAACTCGGCCCCTACCGCCACTACATGCAAAAGGAAATCTTCGAGCAGCCGCGTGCCATTGCCGACACGCTCGAAGGCGTGCAGGGCGTGGTGCCCGAGCTGTTTGGCGACGGCGCCTACAGCGTTTTCAAAGAGATTGACTCGGTGCTGATCCTGGCCTGCGGCACCAGCTACTACAGCGGCTGCGTGGCGAAATACTGGCTGGAAGCCATTGCCCGCATTCCGACGCAGGTGGAAGTGGCCAGCGAATACCGCTACCGCACCTCGGTGCCCAACCCGCGCCAGCTCATCGTCACCATCAGCCAGTCGGGCGAAACCGCCGACACCCTGGCCGCCCTGCGCCATGCCCAGTCGCTGGGCATGGCGCACACATTGACCATCTGCAACGTGGCCACAAGCGCCATGGTGCGCGAATGCAAGCTGGCCTACATCACGCGCGCCGGCATTGAAATCGGCGTGGCCAGCACCAAGGCTTTCACCACGCAGCTGGCAGGCCTGTTTCTGCTCACGCTGTCGCTGGCGCAAATCCGCGGCTTTCTGAGCGAAGCGCAGGAAGCAGAGCACCTGACGGCCATGCGCCACCTGCCGGTGGCGCTGCAGGCGGTGCTGGCGCTGGAGCCGCAGATCATCGGCTGGGCCGACGACTTTGCGCGCATGGAAAACGCGCTGTTCCTGGGCCGCGGCATGCACTACCCGGTGGCCATGGAAGGGGCGCTCAAGCTCAAGGAAATCAGCTACATCCACGCCGAGGCCTACCCGGCCGGTGAACTCAAGCACGGCCCGCTGGCGCTGGTCACCAGCGCCATGCCGGTGGTCACCGTGGCGCCGCACGACGCGCTGGTGGAAAAGCTCAAAAGCAACATGCAGGAAGTGCGCGCGCGCGGCGGCGTGCTGTATGTGCTGGCCGACGCCGACACGCGCATTGAAAACAGCGAAGGCATCCACGTCATCCGCATGCCCGAGCACTACGGAGCGCTCAGCCCGCTCTTGCATGTGGTGCCGCTGCAATTGCTGGCCTACCACACCGCCGTGGCACGCGGCACCGACGTCGACAAGCCGCGCAACCTGGCCAAGAGCGTGACGGTGGAGTGAA
>JAGOCN010000335.1 GCA_017998735.1 Giesbergeria sp. | reverse complement strand
AGGCCTTTCTGACCGACAACGGCTGGAATGCCACCACGATGTGCCAGCAGGTGTTTGGCGGCCACGGCTATGTGCGCGAATGGGGCATGGAGCAGTTTGTGCGTGACGCGCGCATCAACATGATCTACGAAGGCACCAATGGTATCCAGGCGCTCGATTTGCTGGGCCGCAAGATTCTGGGCGACAACGGTGCAGCATTAAGGAAGTTTGGCAAGCTGGTCGGCGCGCTGGTGCAGGAAGAGGGCGTGAACGAAAAGATGGCCGAATTCATCAACCCGCTGGCGGGCCTGGCCGACCAGATGATGAAGTTCACCACCGAGCTGGGTTTCAGGGGCCTGCAGAACCCGGACGAGGTGGGCGCCGCGTCGGTGGACTACCTGCGCGTGGCCGGGCACCTGGTGTTTGGCTACTTCTTTGCCCGCATGGCGCAGGTGGCGCTGCGCGAGGTGGCGGCTGGCAACCCGGATGCGTTCTACCTGGCCAAGCTGCAAACGGCGCGCTTTTACTTTGCCAAGCTGTTCCCCGAAACCGCATCGCTGATGCGCACCGCCCGCGCCGGCAGCCGTTCGCTGATGGAAACGGACGCCGCCCTGGCCTGAAGTCCGAGCTTGCACAACCCTGCCTGCACTGCTGCAGGCAGGGCCAAGGAAGAGACACAGAATCTTTCGGCCCTCCGTTGATTTCAAGCCTTTTGGCACTGGAGCCCTTATGTACCGTGCGCTGACAGCTATTATTTTTTTAGCATTTTCCCTGCCTGCTGCAGCCCAGATGCACCCGGTGGGCCACTGGCAGACGGTGGACGAGAAAACGCAGCAGCCCAAGTCGCAGGTGCACATCACCGAGTCCGGTGGCGTGCTGACCGGCACGGTGGAAAAGCTGTTGCGCAAGGACGCCAAACAGGACGCGGTGTGCACCGAGTGCAGCGACGACCGCAAGGGCGCACCGCTGCTGGGGCTGGAAATCATCCGCGGCGCCAAGAAGGCGGACGGCAAGGACGTGTGGGAAGGCGGCAAGATTCTCGACCCTGAGAACGGCAAGACCTACCTGCTCCGCCTGACGCCGGTGGGCGGCGGCCAGAAGCTGGAGGTGCGCGGCTCCATCGGCCCCTTTGGCCGCACCCAGACCTGGACGCGCGTGCCGTAAACCTGTTTGCAGGGCGCAAACAGCCCGCCGCAGGCAACCTGCCTGTCAAACCCGGTTTTGTTTTTTATTTCTTCTTCTCCCCGCGCCAACCGGCGCCTTTGATGGAAAGAACCCATGTCCCGATTCAACGTGAAAAAAGTCGCCGTGCTGGGCGCTGGCGTGATGGGTGCGCAGATTGCCGCGCACCTGGTCAACGTCAAGGTACCGGTGGTGCTGTTTGACCTGGCGGCCAAGGAAGGCCCCAAAAACGGCATCGTCACCCGCGCCATCGAGGGCCTGAAAAAGCTCAAGCCCGCGCCCCTGGGCGTGGCGCAGGATGCGGCGCTGATCGCGCAGGCCAACTACGACGACGACCTGGAACTGCTGCGCGGCTGCGACCTGGTGATCGAGGCCATTGCCGAGCGCATGGACTGGAAAACCGACCTGTACCACAAGATCGCGCCGTTTGTGGCGCCGCACGCCATCGTCGCCAGCAACACCTCGGGCCTGTCGATCACGAAGCTGAGCCAGGCGCTGCCCGAAGCCATGCGCGCGCGTTTTTGCGGCATCCACTTCTTCAACCCGCCGCGCTACATGCACCTGGTGGAGCTGATCGACACGCCCACCACCGCTCCGGAAGTGCTGGACCAGCTCGAAGCCTTTGCCACCAGCGGCCTGGGCAAGGGCGTGGTGCGGGCGCACGACACGCCCAACTTCATTGCCAACCGCGTCGGCATTGCCGGCATGCTGGGCACCATGAAGGAGGCCGAAAATTTCGGTTTGACCTACGACGTGGTGGACGACCTGACCGGCAAGAAGCTGGGCCGCGCTTCCAGCGGCACCTTCCGCACCGCTGACGTGGTGGGGCTGGACACCATGGCGCACGTCGTCAAGACGCTGCAGGACCACCTGACGCTGGAAAGCGACCCGTTCTATGACAGCTACGGCACGCCGGCGGTGCTGCAAAAGCTGCTGGACCTCAAGCACCTGGGCCAGAAAAGCAAGGCCGGTTTCTACAAGAAGGTAGGGCGCGACGTGCTGCGCTTTGACCTGGAAGCCGAGGAATACGTGCCCGGTGGCCAGAAGGCCGACGAGGTCTATGGCCGCATGCTCAAGCGCCCGGCTGCCGAGCGCCTGCGCCTGCTGCGGGGTGCCGAAGGCGCGCAGGGCCAGTTTCTGTGGGCCATTTTGCGCAACGGTTTCCACTACGCCGCCGTGCACCTGGGAACCATTGCCGACAACGCCCGCGACGTGGACCAGGCGCTGCGCTGGGGCTTTGGCATGCAGCAAGGCCCGTTCGAGCTGTGGCAGGAAGCGGGCTGGCTGGAGGTGGCCACCATGGTGCAGGAAGACATCGACGCCGGCCGCGCGCTGTCCAAGGCACCGCTGCCCGACTGGGTGTTCAACGGCCCGGTGGCCGAGGCCGGCGGCGTGCACACGGCCGAAGGTTCGTGGAGCCCATCTGCCCAGAAATTTGTGGCACGCCGCGCACTGCCGGTTTACGAAAAGCAGCTTTTTCCGGAAAAGCTGCGCGGCGAGGCACTGCCCGACTTCCGCACCGCCGGCACCACGCTGCACGAGGACGATGCCATCCGCCTGTGGACGCTGGACGGCGAAGTGGTCATTGCCAGCATCAAGACCAAGATGCACGCCATCAGCCCGGACGTGGCCGATGGCCTGGTGATGGCGGTGGACATCGCTGAAAAGGACTACCGCGCCGTGGTGGTCTGGTCGGGCGACGAGCCGTTCAGCGCCGGCGCCGACCTGCAGGCGATGCTGCCCGCCTTCATGGTGGCCGGCGTGAGCGCCATCGAAGGCGCCGAAGAAGAACTGCAAAACGCCATGCTGCGCATCCGCTACGCCAGCGTGCCGGTGGTGTCCGCCATCCGCGGCCTGGCGCTGGGCGGTGGCTGCGAACTGGCCATCCACTCGGCGCGCCGCGTGGCGCACATGGAAAGCTACCTGGGCCTGGTGGAAGTGGGCGTGGGCCTGGTGCCCGGCGCCGGCGGCCTGACCTACATTGCGCGCCGCGCTGCTGAAAACGCCGCCCGCTCCACGGGCAAGGATTTGCTGCCGTTCCTGACCGAGAGCTTCACCGCCGCCGCCATGGCCACCGTCGGCATGAGCGCGCTGGAGTCGCACAAGCTGGGCTATTTGCTGGAGTCCGACGTGGTGGTGCCGCACAAGGACGAACTGCTG
>JAGOCN010000334.1 GCA_017998735.1 Giesbergeria sp. | reverse complement strand
GCATCTGCACCAGCACGCCATGGGTGAGCGGCTCGCTGTCCACCAGCACACCGTCGCAGTCAAACAGGATGGCATCGAATTGCATTGCAGAAGGCGCCTGCACGGCAGGCGCGGGGTAAGAGGTTGAAAGGTCGAAGAAAGACAAGGCAACAAACCAGCAGCCGTCAGGAAAGCGCACAGACCACAGAATGTGGTTTTGCTTCTTTTTTGATAGCTGCTGGCGCAGGCAGGGCGTGCGCTGGAGGCCGTTTTGGCATGTGTTCAGGCGTTGTCACTGTGCAAACCACCGTCCACATAGAACCAGCATCCGCCTTCGCGCACAAAGCGGCTGGTTTCGTGCAGGCGAACGGCGCGCCCGGCCACGCGGTAGCGGGCGACGAATTCCACTTCGGCGTGGTCTGCGTCCAGCATGCGGTGGCTGCGCACCTGCAGCCCCAGCCAGCGCGCCTGCGGCTCGAAGTCCAGCGTTTGCGGCCGGGTGCTGGTGTGCCAGGTGGCCAGCAGGTAGGCGCGCTGCTCCAGCACAAAAGCGCTGTAGCGCGAGCGCATCAGCCGTTCGGCATCGGGTGCGGGCACGCCCTCCAGAAAACGGCCACAGCACACGGACAAGATCGGTGGCTTGGGCGGGCGCCGGGCGGAAGGCACACCGCCGCAGGGGCATGGCGCAGAGGCAGTTGCATTGGCCGCAGTCGCAGCAGCTACGGCAGCCGGCTTGAAAGAAGACTGCGCCACCGTCACACCACCGGCAGCGGCATGGCCTGCTCGGCCAGGCTGGCGTGCAGGGCAGCGCCCAGCGGCAGCACATCGTCGTTGAAGTCGTAGCGGCTGCTGTGCAGGCCGCAGCTGTCCGCGCCGCTGCCCTGGCCCAGCCGCAGGTAGGCACCGGGCTTGCTTTGCAGCATGAAGGAAAAGTCTTCCGCGCCCATGCTGGGCTCCAGATCGCGCACCAGGTTTTCCGCGCCCACCAGCGCCTCGGCCACATCGCCGGCAAAAACCGCCTCGGCCTCGGTATTGATGGTGGCCGGGTAGATGCGCTCGTAGTGCACCGTGGCGCTGGCGCCAAAGGCCAGGGCGACAGCGCTGCACAGCCCGTGCAGGCGCTCCTCGATCTGGTTCTGGATGGCAGCGCTGAAGGTGCGCACCGTGCCCACCAGCGTGGCCTTGCCCGGCAGCACGCTGAACGCGCCCAGGTCGCCCGCCTGCACCGCGCACAGGCTGATGACGGCGCTGTCAAGCGGTCGCAGGTTGCGCGCCACGATGCTTTGCACCGCTGTGGTGATGTGCGCCGCCACCAGCACCACGTCCACCGTCTGGTAGGGGTGCGCGCCGTGGCCGCCGCGCGCCGTCACCTCGATGGTGATGCGGTCGGCCGCAGCCATCATCGCGCCACTGTTGAGGCCCACGGTGCCGGCCTTCATGGCGGGCCAGTTGTGCATGGCATACACCGACTGCACCGGAAAGCGCTCGAACAGGCCGTCTTCCATCATCACGCGGGCGCCGGCAAAGCCTTCTTCACCAGGCTGGAAGATCAGCACTGCCGTGCCGTCAAAGTTGCGCGTGGCCGCCAGGTAACGCGCTGCGCCCACCAGCATGGCCGTGTGGCCGTCGTGCCCGCAGCCGTGCATCAGGCCGGTCTTGGCCGACTTCCAGGCAAAGTCGTTGTGCTCGGTCATGGGCAGCGCGTCCATGTCGGCGCGCAGGCCCACCATGGCACCGCTGGCGGTGCTGCGCCCGCGGACGGTGGCCACCAGCCCGGTGCGGCCAATCCCGTCTTCAATGGCATCGACGCCGCAGGCCTGCAGCGCTTCCTTGACACGCGCCGCCGTGTAGACCTCTTCAAAACCCAGTTCGGGGTGGGCATGCAGGTCGCGGCGCAGGGCAACCAGTTCTGGGTGGTACTGGGCAATGTGCGCAAAGGCGCGGCCGCCGGCCTTGAGGCGAGGAATGTGCATCTGGAAACTTCGGCAGCACCCTGCGCAGCGCGCACGGTGTAGCACAGTGGAAAACGAAGCCGCCTATTGTGCCGACAACAGATGCGCAGCGCGGTTGCAGGGTGGCTTTTGCCGGCAGGCCGCGTGGTTGCTGCTGTGCCGAAGACCTGTTTTTTTGCTATCGCCATTCCCATCACCATGAAAACAGCCACCGTCATGGCCTCCGCCTCAAAGCGTCCGGCTGCAGATTTCCGTGAACCACAAAAAAAGCCAGCCTCCGAAGAAGGCTGGCCTGGATTGCCGAAGGACACCGCCTTCAGCCGCCAACGGCTGAAGGCGGAAAACCATCAGAAGCGGTGGCGCATGCCGATGGTGATGCCGGTGCGGTCCCGGGCGCCGTTGGTGCTGTCCAGCACGTTGCCAGCGTTGCCGCTGACCTTGGTGTGGTCCACGCCAAAGTAGGCATCGGTGCGCTTGGAGAAAGCGTAATCGGCCACGGCCACGATGAAGTTGGCCTTGCCGTTGTTGGTGTTTTTCACTGAACCCGACTGCTTGGCATGGAAGAAATGCGCACCCAGGTTGAGCTGGGGCGTGAACTGGTAACCCACGCCCAGTTTGACCATTTGCCGCTTGTCCGCATCGCCTGGCACAAAGCCACCGTTGGAGGAACCCGTCCAGTAAGCACCCAGCAATGCCCGGTCCGCAGCCGCGGCCAAGGGGTTTGCAGAATAGCCGTCGCGTTTGTTGACGGCATAGCCTGCGTTCAGGTACACCGGGCCGGTGCGGTAAGAACCGCCCAGCGTCCAGGCATCCACATCCGTGCCGCCGGGCAGGGTGGTGCGCAGGAAGCCGGCACCGGCAGCAATGCCATTGGCGGCATAGCGAATGTAGCCGCCTGCCGTCTTGGTGGCACCGCCAACAATGCCCGGAATGGCAGCCGGGGTGGTGGTGGAATTGACCTGGTTGCCCTCATCAAACGAATACTGCAGAGAGCCACGCACCGGCCCGACTTCGGCCAGGTACTTGACCATGTTGCTGGCACGTACGCCTATGGCCATGCCAAGCTCTGGCTTGTAGGCCTCCATGTAAGGCGAGTAGGGAAACGAGGCGTAGGTCGAGGTGACCAGGTCGAACAGCATGTTCCACTGGCGGCCCACTGTCACACGGCCAAAACCGCCCTGCACACCCACCCAGGACTGCTGGAAAAAAGGCGTGCTGACGGTGCCGTCGTCTGCGTTGAGGCGGTTTTCCAGGTTGGCAATCGCCTTCAGGCCACCACCCAGGTCTTCCGTGACGTTGATGCCCCAGCGGCTTTGCGACATGCCGCCACCCACCATCTTGTTGAGCGACTGGTCGGCTCCGGGGCCTTCGTTGTCGGTACGGCGGTATGC
>JAGOCN010000333.1 GCA_017998735.1 Giesbergeria sp. | reverse complement strand
CCCAGGATCAGAGCGAGGCGAACAAAACGGGAAAAAGGCATAGCCGGTGATTGTCGCCACGCTGGCGTTTTTTCGCTGGCCGGTGCGGCATGCCGCAAACCACACCCTTGCGCAAGACCGCATGCCGTGTGCCGCTGGCACTGCGGCACCCTTGGGTTTTGCTATTAAAAAAATAGCTGCTGGCGCAGGCTGCACATGCGCTGGAGGCCGTTTTTGCTTGAAAACCAGAAACCACAAAAAAAGCCCCCGGCCAGCAAAGGCGCGGGGGCGGGTGCACCAAGCGCCTTTGGGCGCCTGGCCACTGCACGGCCAGCATCACATGTTGGAAATCATCACATCGCCAAAGCCCGAGCAGCTGACCTGCGTGGCGCCGTCCATCAGGCGGGCAAAGTCGTAGGTCACCTTCTTGCTGGCAATCGACTTCTTCATGGAGCTGATGATCAGGTCGGCCGCTTCGGTCCAGCCCATGTGGCGCAGCATCATTTCGGCCGACAGGATTTCGGAGCCGGGGTTCACATAGTCCTTGCCGGCGTACTTGGGCGCGGTGCCGTGCGTGGCCTCGAACATGGCGATGGTGTCGCTCATGTTGGCGCCCGGTGCAATGCCGATGCCGCCCACCTGCGCGGCCAGCGCGTCGGACACGTAGTCGCCGTTCAGGTTCAGCGTGGCGATCACGCTGTATTCGGCCGGGCGCAGCAGGATCTGCTGCAAAAAGGCGTCGGCAATGCTGTCCTTGATGGTGATGTCCTTGCCGGTGCGCGGGTTCTTGAACTTCATCCACGGGCCGCCGTCGATCAGCTCGGCGCCAAACTCCTTGGCCGCCAGGCCATAGCCCCAGTCGCGAAAGCCCCCTTCGGTGAATTTCATGATGTTGCCCTTGTGCACGATGGTCACGCTGGGCTTGTCGTTGTCTATCGCGTACTGGATGGCCTTGCGCACCAGGCGCTCGGTGCCTTCGCGCGACACCGGCTTGATGCCAATGCCGGAGGTGTCCGGAAAACGGATTTTCTTGACGCCAAACTCGTCCTGCAAGATCTTGATGAGCTTTTTGGCCTTTTCGGATTCGGCTTCAAATTCGATGCCGGCGTAGATGTCTTCCGAGTTTTCGCGAAAGATCACCATGTTGGTCTTGTGCGGCTCTTTCACGGGCGATGGTACGCCGTCAAAGTACTGGATCGGGCGCAGGCAGACATACAGGTCCAGCTCTTGGCGCAGCGCCACGTTCAGCGAGCGGATGCCGCCGCCCACCGGCGTGGTCAGCGGCCCCTTGATCGACACCACATAGTCCTTGATGGCGTGCAGTGTTTCTTCCGGCAGCCAGACGTCGGGGCCATAGACCTTGGTGGACTTTTCGCCGGCAAACACCTCCATCCAGTGGATTTTTTTCTTTCCGCCATAGGCCTTGGCCACGGCAGCGTCCACCACCTTGATCATCACGGGCGTGATGTCCGCCCCGGTGCCATCGCCTTCAATGAAGGGAATGATCGGCTGGTCCGGCACGTTGAGCGACATGTCGGCGTTGACGGTGATTTTGGTGCCTTCGGTGGGCACCTGGATGTGCTGGTAGCTGGTCATGTACGGCTGTTCTCCGGGAGGGCTGAAAATGCATTCAGCAGGTTGGACAAAACGCTGGAACCATTTCATTCTATAGACAATAAAACGGGCAAATGCGGCTTCCAGCCTGCCAGCGCCGGCCTGGAAACAGCTTTGAAAACGGCTTGAAAAAGCCGCTGTGAACGCCACCGGCCGGGTGCCTTGCGCTACAGCGGCTGCGCCATTGGCCGGGAACTGCAGGATGCCAGCAGTTTCTGCGTCAAAATCACCTGCTGCTTGTGCGCAGTATTTTTTGCGCCCCATGCGCTTGTCTGCCTTTACAGGATGTGAACCCATGATGCTGTCCCACCGCCCTTTTCCAGCCATGGCACGGCGTCTGGCATCTGCCCTGGCAGCCACTGCGCTGCTGCTGGCCGGGACCGCTGCGGTGCATGCCCAGCCACAGCCTGCGCCGCAAATTCCAGGCCCGCAGCTCAATCTGCAAAAGGTGGAGCTGAGCGCCGGCATGCACCGCATTGAAGCCCAGGTGGCACAGGCCCCGCACGAGCGCCAGATCGGCCTGATGAACCGACGCACCATGGCGCAGCACGAGGGCATGCTGTTTGTCTTCGACAACCCTTCGCGCCAGTGCTTCTGGATGAAGAACACACCGCTGCCGCTGACCGCAGCTTTTGTGGCGGACGACGGCACCATCGTCAATCTGGCCGACATGCAGCCCTTTGTGGAAGATTCGCACTGCTCGGCCAAACCGGTGCGCTATGTGCTGGAAATGAACCAGGGCTGGTTTGACAAGAAGGGCTTGAAAGCCGGCAGCCAGCTGCGCGGCGCGCCGTTTTCCGCGCGCCAGCCATAGGAAGGCTGCGTTCAGGCCTGGCACCGCAGCCATTGGCCATGGCATGTAAAAAGCCCGGCCACCTTGGCGGTGGGCCGGGCTTTTCATTTGCTGTCTTTTCAACGCGCTGCCGGTGGGTACCCCAACCGGCAGGCAGGCACCTGAAACTCAGGCCGCGTGCACGCTCTCCAGCGCCTTGTTGAAGGTGTGGCTGGGCCGCATGATCGCGTCCAGCTTGTCCTGGTCGGGCTGGTAGTAGCCGCCAATGTCCACCGGCTTGCCCTGCACTGCCTGCAGTTCTGCCACGATGGCTTCTTCGCCTGCGGCCAGCTGCTGGGCCAGGGGCGCAAAGCGGGCTGCAAGCTCGGGCGAATCGGTCTGGGCGGCCAGCTCCTGTGCCCAGTACAGGGCCAGGTAGAACTGGCTGCCGCGGTTGTCCAGCTGGCCGGTTCGGGGCGACGGGTTCTTGTTGTTGTCCAGCAGCTTGCCGGTGGCCGTGTCCAGGGTCTGCGACAGGATCTTGGCTTCGGCATTGCCGGTTTTCAGGCCCAGGTCTTCCAGCGACACCGCCAGCGCCAGAAATTCACCCAGCGAGTCCCAGCGCAGGTGGTTTTCCTCCACCAGCTGCTGCACATGCTTCGGGGCCGAGCCGCCAGCGCCCGTTTCGTACATGCCGCCGCCGGCCATCAGCGGCACGATGGACAGCATCTTGGCGCTGGTGCCCAGCTCCATGATCGGGAACAGGTCGGTCAGGTAATCGCGCAGGATGTTGCCGGTCACCGAGATGGTGTCCAGGCCGCGTGCCACGCGCTCCAGCGTGTAGCGCATGGCGCGCACCTGGCTCATGATCTGGATGTCCAGGCCCGTGGTGTCGTGGTCCTTCAGGTACAGCTTGACCTTCTTGATGAGTTCGTTCTCGTGCGGGCGGTAGGGGTCCAGCCAGAAC
>JAGOCN010000332.1 GCA_017998735.1 Giesbergeria sp. | reverse complement strand
TGCGCGTCGAAGGTGCCCTGACCGCCGGCGTCAGCCTGGCCCGCGCCACATTGGAGACGCAAAGCAGCGAAACCGGTGCACGCACGCGCAGCGCCAGCAACCAGCTGGCGCAGGTGCCCGACGCCGCTGCCGGGCTGGTGCTCGAGCGCATCCGCGACCAGCTGGGCGCCACCGACGTGGTGCTCTGGAGCGCTTCCGGCCAGGTGCTGGCCAGCACCGGCCAGTCGCGCTTTGACCTGAGCCCCGAGCGCCCGTCCACCCAGCAGCTGCGCAACGCACGCCAGAACGGCGTGGTGGCGCACATCGAGGGGCTGGACGATTTCGTGGTCGGTGCCAAGGCCAACGATGCGCGTGTCAAGGCGCTGGCGCTGGTTTCCAGTGCCAGCCTGGGGCTGCTGGACGAACCGCGCTTTTTGCAGGTCACCCTGCCGCTGCCGCCGGTGCTGGTGGCCAACGCGCTGGCCGTGCAGGAGGCCAACCGCGAATACCAGGAACGCGCCCTGACGCGGGGCGGGCTGCGGCGCATGTACATCGGCACGCTCACGCTCAGCCTGTTTCTGGCGGTTTTCACGGCGGTGCTGCTGGCGGTGCTGCTGGGCAACCAGCTGGTGCGCCCGCTCTTGGTGCTGGCCGAGGGCGTGCGCGAAGTGGCCGAAGGCAACCTCAGCCCCAAGGCGGCCATGCAAAGCAAGGACGAGCTCAGCGGCCTGACGCGCTCGTTTGCGCTCATGACCGCGCAACTGGCCGATGCCCGCGCCACCGTCGAGCAGACCATGGCCGCGCTGGACGCCGGGCGCGAGCGCCTGCAGACCATCATGGACAACCTGACCGCCGGCATCATCGTGCTCGATGCGCAGGGCAACGTGCGCAGCTCCAACCCCGGCGCCACGCGCATCCTGCGCGCGCCGATGGCTGCCTACGAAGACCGGCCACTGGCGCAGGTGCCGGGCCTGGCCGACTTTGCCAATGCCGTGCAGCGCCAGTTCGACGCCTTTTTGCAGCACAGCGGCCACCGCAGCCTGAACCACTGGCAGCATTCCTTCGAGCTGCACGCCTCGCCCAGCGGCGTCGGCCACCACGCCACCAGCTTGGTGGCACGCGGCGCCGAACTGCCCGACGCCGCGCGCCTGCTGGTGTTTGACGACATCTCCGAAATCGTTTCTGCCCAGCGCACCCAGGCCTGGGGCGAAGTCGCCCGGCGCCTGGCGCACGAAATCAAGAACCCGCTGACCCCCATCCAGCTGTCGGCCGAGCGGCTGGAAATGAAGCTGAACGGCAAGCTCGAACCCACCGAACAGGCCATGCTGACCAAATCGGTCAAGACCATCGTCGACCAGGTGGACGCCTTGAAACGCCTGGTGAACGAATTTCGCGACTACGCCCGCCTGCCGGCCGCCGAACTGCTGCCGCTGGACCTGAACCAGCTGGTCACCGAAGTGCTGAACCTGTACGAGGCCGACCATGGCAGCGTGCCGGTGCTGGCCGAGCTGGACCCGCACTGCCCGCGCATCCTGGGCGACGCGCAGCAGCTGCGCCAGGTGCTGCACAACCTGGTGCAAAACGGCCAGGACGCGACCGCGCAAGCCATTGCCACCCCCAAAGCCGCGGCCGCAACCGCAACCGGAAGCAAACCGGACAGCGCCCTGCAGGCGCCGGCCGTGCACATCAGCACCCACTGGAACCCCGAGACCCAGCGCGTGCGCCTGAACGTGGCCGACAGCGGCGGCGGTTTTCCTCCGCACATCCTGCAGCGCGCCTTTGAGCCCTATGTGACCACCAAGGCGCGCGGCACCGGCCTCGGGCTGGCGGTAGTAAAGAAAATCGCCGACGAACACGCCGCCCGTATCGACCTGGCCAACCGCAGCGAAGGCGCAGTGGTACAAGGCGCCCAAGTGTCGCTATCATTCGCCCCTGAGCCCACGGTTGCGCCATAACAACACCGTGCCTCCCTGACTGAAGGTACTTCGACCCATGGCAAACATATTGGTGGTGGACGACGAGCTGGGCATCCGTGACCTGCTCTCTGAAATCCTGAACGACGAAGGCCACAGCGTGGACGTGGCAGAAAACGCCACCCAGGCCCGCGCTGCGCGCCTTTCTGCCAGCTACGACCTGGTTCTGCTCGACATCTGGATGCCGGACACCGATGGCATCTCGCTGCTCAAGGAGTGGTCCACCGGCGGCCTGCTCACCATGCCCGTGATCATGATGAGCGGCCATGCCACCATCGACACCGCCGTGGATGCCACACGCATCGGCGCGTTCTCCTTTCTGGAAAAACCCATCACCCTGCAAAAGCTGCTCAAGGCGGTGGAGCAGGGCCTGGCGCGCCACGCGCTGCGCCGGACCGGTATTGACGGTACGGGCCAGGGCGCTGCACCTGCCCTGACCGCGCACGCCGATCTTTCTGCCCCGGCAGGGCATCTGCTCCAGATGGGCGCCAATGGCACCGTGGCGCAAGGCCAGGCGCTGGTGCTGTCCGTGCCCCTGTCGCCCGCCGACCCCGGCCCGCATGCCCACCAGGGCTTTGACCTGGACCGCCCGCTGCGCGAGGCCCGGGACGGTTTCGAGAAAGCCTATTTCGAGTTTCACCTGGCGCGCGAAGGCGGCTCCATGACCCGCGTGGCCGAAAAAACCGGCCTGGAACGCACCCACCTGTACCGCAAGCTGCGCCAGCTGGGCGTGGAGCTGGGGCGCGGAAAACGCAATTAGTGCACGCTGCTGCAGAAGCAGCGTTTTTTCTGGTTATAATTTTGAGCTTAGGCCCGGTAGCTCAGTCGGTAGAGCAGAGGATTGAAAATCCTTGTGTCGGCGGTTCGATTCCGTCCCAGGCCACCAGTCAGATGAAAAAGCCACCTCTAAACCAGGTGGCTTTTTCGTTTCTGCTTGCGTTTCCAGCTCTAAGCTGCATGGAAGCCTTGTCTGGCACACACCAAATACCCAGGATTCATGGGCAACATCGCCAACGCGAAACTGCCCACAGCAGCCACCACATTCCACCCAAACCGGATCAGCCCACTGCTGCCCGATGGCCTGGTGAAGGCGCAGGGCTCAGCACGCGCAGGGGCGTGCGCTCGGGAGCGGGCAGTTTTTGTTCTGTGGCGGAAGAAGGCTGTTGTTGCTGCTCTGGCAGGACGCTGGCGGGGTCGCTGCGCAAGGTGCTCCGGACCTGGAAGGTGCCTTCCAGCCGCAGGATGCGCTCTGCGTACATGCGGGCCAGCGCAGCGTGGTGCTCGGCAGCGGCTTCGTGCTCCAGCTGGGCAAACCGGGCTTCCCGCAGCATGGTTTCTGCGCGCCGTGCATAGGCGCGCGAACCGAGGTTGAAGAACTCA
>JAGOCN010000331.1 GCA_017998735.1 Giesbergeria sp. | reverse complement strand
CGGCCGAGGTGGCGCGCGCCCTGGCCTTTCAGCAACAGGCCGGGGGCCGCCTGGGCGGCGTGCTGGTGCGCATGGGACGGATGCGATTGCGGGCCTGATGCATACAGAGGTTGCGGTTGATTTGTACGGCAAATTGCCGTATCATTTTTTACCCAAAGGACAAACGCCATGCATACCTACCCTTCGACCGCACGCCTTGAAGCCAGGATAACGACCGATCTGCACGCCATGCTCAAGCGTGCCGCCGAATTGCAAGGGCGCACCATGACGGATTTCGTTGTGGCGGCCGTTCAAGACGCTGCGCAACGTGCAATTGAGCAAGCTGAAGTGATGCGGTTGTCGCTGGCCGATCAGGCGTGTTTTGCGCAGGCGTTGTTGTCGCCACCGCAGCCGTCGCCCGCCTTGCAGCGTGCTTTTGCCCGCCGCAGCCATCTTTTGCGCTCTGAATCTGAATGAGCGGTGCGCCATTCCTGATGGCACGGTTGGAGGCCAAGCATGACCGCACCGCCTTCCACAGCGGCTCGGAACCGCTCAACCGCTACCTGCGTGAGCAAGCCACCCAGGACGTTCGTCGCCGGGTTGCTGCCTGTTTTGTGGCATTGGCAGACGGCAAGCGCATCGCGGGCTACTACACCCTGGCATCGGCAAGCCTGCTGTTGGCCGATCTTCCGGGCAGCATTGGCAGAAAGCTGCCGCGCTATCCCACCGTGCCCACCATTCGCATGGGCCGCCTGGCCGTCGATCAGGCATTCGGGGGGCAAGGTCTGGGCGGTGCGTTGTTGGCCGATGCACTTACCCGTGCTGCTCGCTCGGAGATCGCCGCGTATGCATTGATGGTCGATGCGAAGGATCAGAATGCAGCAGCTTTCTACCAGCACCATGGCTTCATCCCGCTGCCTGAATCGCCATGCACCCTGTTTATGCCATTGGCTACCATCTTTTCTTCTGTTTCATGAATACTCCCCCCTTCATAGCCAGCACCGCCATGCTGGGTGAGCTGCTGGTGGCCCAGGGCCTGGTGCAGCCGCCCGAGGTGGCGCGCGCCCTGGCCTTTCAGCAACAGGCCGGGGGCCGCCTGGGCGCCGTGCTGGTGCGCATGGGGGCGCTGTCTGAAGAGGCGCTGCTGCCCGTGCTGGCGCAGCAGCTGGCCATGCCGCTGCTGGACGCCGCCGCGCTGCAGGCGCACCTGCCGCAGGTGCGCGAGGCCATGGCCGCCAGCGCACTGGCACCCGGCTGGCTGCAGGCGCAGGGCCTGCTGCTGTGGCAGGAGGCCGATGGCACGCTGCACTGCGCGGCGCGCAACCCGCTCGACAGCGCGCTGCGCGAGGCCGTGGCTGCCCAGTTTGCCGCGCACCCGCTGGTGGTGTGGCACCTGGCCAGCCAGCACGACCTGGAGGCCGCGCTGCGCCAACTGCAGGCCATTGATGCCCCCGGCGCGGGCGACGATGTGGCCCACCTGCGCGAGCTGGCCGAAGAGGCGCCGGTGGTGGAGCTGCTCAACGGCATTCTGGCCAGCGCGGTGGACGCGGGCGCGTCCGACATTCACCTGGAGCCCGAAGAACGCCAGCTGGTGGTGCGCCTGCGCATTGACGGCGTGCTGCAAACCCACCTGAACCTGCCGCGCGAGCGCATGGATGCGCTGGTGTCGCGCGTCAAGCTGGTGTCGGGCCTGGACATTGCCGAGCGCCGCCTGCCGCAGGACGGCCGCATTACGGTGCGCGCCAGCGGCGCCGACATGGATGTGCGCGTGTCGGTGATGCCCTGCGCCACGGGCGAGTCGGTGGTGATGCGGCTGCTGCCCAAAGAGCGCGCGCAACTGCAGCTCTCGCGCCTGGGGCTGGAGGCCGACCACCTGGCGCAGTTTGCCGCACTGGTGGCCGAGCCGCACGGCATTGTCTTGATTACCGGGCCCACGGGCTCGGGCAAGAGCACCACGCTGTATGCCGCGCTGGAGGGGCTGAACGATGCCACGCGCAAGATCGTGACGGTGGAAGACCCGGTGGAGTTTCAGATGCGCGGGGTGGTGCAGATACAGGCGCACGCCGACATTGGCTATGACTTTGCGCGCGCGCTGCGCTCGATTTTGCGGCACGACCCCGATGTCATCATGATTGGTGAAATCCGCGACAGCGAAACGGCCGCCATTGCCGTGCAGTCGGCGCTGACGGGGCACATGGTGCTGTCCACCCTGCACACCAACGATGCGGCGGGGGCGTTCAACCGCCTGCTCGACATGGGGCTGGAGCCGTTTTTGGTGGCGTCTTCCGTGCGGGCGGTGGGGGCGCAGCGCCTGGTGCGCAAGTTGTGCGACTGCGCCCAGGTGGCCCCGCTGCCTGCAGCCTATGCGCCGCTGGTGGCGCAGTTGCAGGCGGAGCATGGCGCGCTGCTGGCGGGTGCGCCGCGCTGGCGCGTGCCGGTGGGCTGCCCGCGCTGCCGGGGCACGGGCTACAAAGGGCGGTTGGGCATTTATGAGTTGATTGCGGTGACCGAGCCGCTGCAGCAGGCCATCATGCAGCGCGCCCCGGCGTCGGACATGGCGCGCCTGGCGCGCGCGCAGGGCAGCCGCAGCCTGCGCGACGATGGCCTGGTGAAGGCCTGGCGCGGCGACACCAGCCTGGACGAGGTGCTGCGCGTGGCGGGGCTGGGCGGCAGTGCCGGCAGTGATGCTGCTGGCGACGACGCTGGCGACGAGGTCTGAAGGCTATGGAATTTCAGTACAGCGCGGCGGGCGCTGCCGGCCAGGTGGTCAACGGCAGCATCAGCGCCGAGAGCGAGGCCGAGGCGCTGCGCCTGCTGCAGCAGCAGGGCCTGGTGCCCATGGCGCTGGCGGCGGCGGGCCCCACCCAGGCGCGGCGGCGCGCGCGCGGTGCTGCCACGGCGCAGGACAAGCGCCTGGTGGTGCGCGAGCTGGCCACGCTGCTTAAGGCCGGGGTGCCGCTGGGCGAAGCTGTGGAGTCGCTGACGCTGGCACATGCCGATTCGTCGGTGGGCCCGGCGTTTGCGCACATGCAGGGCAGTTTGCGCGGCGGGCTGCGGTTTTCGCAGGCGCTGGCCGATTCTGGCCTGGTGCTGCCGCCCTACGTGACGCAGATGACGGCCGCCGCCGAGCTGACGGGCAAGCTGGCCGGTGCGCTGGACGACGCGGCCACGCAGATGGAGTACGACGACCGCATGCGCCAGGAGATGCGCAATGCGCTCATTTACCCGGCGGTGCTGGTACTGTCGGGCATTGGCGCCACGCTGCTGACGTTTCTGGTGGTGGTGCCCAAGTTTGCCAACATGCTCAAGAGCAGCAAGGCGGATTTGCCGGCGCTGTCGGTGTGGGTGCTGCAGAC
>JAGOCN010000330.1 GCA_017998735.1 Giesbergeria sp. | reverse complement strand
CTTCCAGGTCACCCCAGGCGGCGTCCAGGTGCAACTGCGTGCCTTCCAGGCGCGCATAGGCGGCCAGCGGCATCGAGCAGCTGCCGCCCATGCAGCGGCTGACGGCGCGCTCGGCGGTCACGCGGATCCAGGTCGGCAGGTGCGCCAGCGGCGCCAGCGCCTCCATCAGGTCGCTGCGGTCGGTGCGCACCTCGATGCCCAGCGCGCCCTGGCCGGCGGCCGGCAGCATCTGTTCGGGCGCAAATTCGGTGCGGATGCGCGACTGCAGCCCCAGGCGCTTGAGGCCCGCCGCCGCCAGCACGATGCCGTCAAACTGGCCTTCGTCGAGCTTGCGCAGGCGCGTGTCGAGGTTGCCGCGCAGCGGCTTGATCTGCAGGTCGGGGCGCAGCGCCTGCAGCAGCACCTGGCGGCGCAGGCTCGACGTGCCGACCACGGCGCCCTGCGGCAAATCTTCCAGGCGGGCATGGTGCGGCGAGACAAAGGCATCGCGCGCGTCCTCGCGCTCCATCACGCAAGCCAGTGCAAAGCCGTCCGGCAGCTCCATCGGCACATCCTTGAGCGAGTGCACCGCAATGTCGGCACGCCCGTCGGCCAGCGCCATTTCCAGCTCTTTCACAAACAGGCCCTTGCCGCCCACCTTGGAGAGCGAGCGGTCCAGGATCTGGTCGCCCAGCGTGGTCATGCCCAGCAGCGACACCGTGTGGCCACGGGCGCGCAGCAGTGCCTGCACATGCTCGGCCTGCCACAGGGCCAGGCGGCTCTCGCGCGTGGCGATCACGATGGGGGTGGAAGGCGGAGAAAAGGAGGTCATCGCAGCTCGAAAAAGGGGGGTGTCAAGGTGGCATCGGAAGGCTCCAGGGAATGCTAGCATGCTGCGCTGCAACGAAAAATCACTGCCGCTGCCCTGCGGTCTGGAGCCCCGCATGACGCCGACACCCACCGCCCGCCGCACCACAGCGCGCCGCCCGTCCCTGCAAAGCAACAGCGACAAGGACCTGCCGCTGATCGAGGACATCCGCCTGCTCGGGCGCATCCTGGGCGACGTGATCCGCGACCAGGACGGCGCCGCCACCTTTGAGCTGGTCGAGCAGGTACGCCAGCTGTCGGTGGCGTTCCGGCGCGACGCCGACGCGCAGGCCAACCGGGCGCTGAAAAAACTGCTGCAGTCGCTCTCGGGCGACCAGACGGTCAGCGTGATCCGCGCCTTCACCTATTTCTCGCACCTGGCCAACCTGGCCGAAGACCGCCACCACATCCGCCGCCGCACGCTGCGCGAGCGCGCCGGCGACACGCAGGAGGGCAGCGTCGAAGTGGCCCTGGCCCGCCTGCACGCGGCCGGCATTGCCCCCACCGTGGTGGCGCACACGCTGGCTGGCAGCTACGTAGCGCCGGTGCTGACCGCGCACCCCACCGAGGTGCAGCGCAAAAGCATTCTGGACACCGAACGCGGCATTGCCCAGCTGCTGGCGGTGCGCGGCGACATCACTGAGCGCGCCCGGCTGTACGAAGGCGGGCGCGATGCGCTCACGCCGCGCGCGCTGGCCGCCAACGAAGCGCACCTGCGCGCCCGCGTGGCGCAGCTGTGGCAAACGCGCCTGCTGCGTTTCAGCAAGCTCACGGTGCAGGACGAAATCGACAACGCGCTGAGCTACTACGAAACCACCTTTTTGCGGCAGATTCCGCGCATCTACGGCGCGCTGGAGCAGGCGCTGCCCGGCCAGCCGGTGGCCAGCTTTCTGCGCATGGGCCAGTGGATTGGCGGCGACCGCGACGGCAACCCGAACGTCAGCGCCGCCACGCTGGCACAGGCGCTGCAGCGCCAAAGCGCAGTGGCGCTGCACCACTACCTGGAAGAAGTGCACCTGCTGGGCGCCGAGCTGTCGGTGTCGGCGCGGCTGGTGGGCGTCAGCAGCGACATGCGGCTGTTGGCCGAAAGCTCGCCCGACACCAGCGAGCACCGCGAGGACGAGCCCTACCGGCGCGCGCTCACCGGCATCTATGCGCGGCTGGCGGCCACGCTCAAGGCGCTCAGTGGCGGTGCGGCAGCGCGCCATGCCGTGGTGCTGCAAAGCGCCTACCCCGATGCCGGCGCGTTTCTGGCGCAGCTGCGCACCATCGAGCGCTCGCTGCAGGCGCACCACGGCGAAGCGCTGGCGGCCGAGCGGCTGCACCCACTGGTGCGGGCGGTCGAGGTGTTCGGTTTCCATCTGGCCACGGTGGATCTGCGCCAAAGCTCGGACCAGCACGAGCGCGTCATCACCGAGCTGCTGGCCACGGCCCGGCTGGAAGCCGACTACAGCGCGCTGGACGAGGGCGCCAAGCGCACCGTGCTGCTGGGCCTGCTGAACGACGCCCGCCCGCTGCGCGTGCACGGCGCGCAGTACAGCGAACACACGCAAAGCGAGCTGGCCATCTTTGAAGCCGCGCTGCAAATGCGCCAGCGCTATGGCACAGAGGCCATTCGCCACTACATCATCAGCCACACCGAAACCGCCAGTGACCTGCTCGAAGTGCTGCTGCTGCAAAAGGAAACCGGTCTGCTGCGCGGCACGCTGGACGGCGAGGCGCAGGCCGACCTGATCGTGGTGCCGCTGTTTGAAACCATTGAAGACCTGCGCAACGCCGCGCCGATCATGCGGGCGTTCTACGCGCTGCCCGGTGTGGCGGCGCTGGTGGCGCGCGGCGGCGGCGAGCAGGACACCATGCTGGGCTACTCGGACAGCAACAAGGACGGCGGCATCTTCACCAGCAACTGGGAGCTGTACCGCGCCGAGATTGCGCTGGTCGACCTGTTTGACGAGTTTGCCGACGCCGGCGCGCCCGTGCGGCTGCGCATGTTCCATGGCCGGGGCGGCACCGTGGGGCGCGGCGGCGGCCCCAGCTACCAGGCCATCCTGGCGCAGCCACCGGGCACGGTGCGCGGGCAAATCCGCCTGACCGAGCAGGGCGAGGTGATTGCCTCCAAATACGCCAACCCCGAAATCGGCCGGCGCAACCTGGAAACGCTGGTCGCCGCCACGCTGGAGGCCACGCTGCTGCAGCCCACCAAGCCGGCCACCAAGGCGTTCTTGCAAGCGGCGGCGCAACTGTCCGACGCCAGCATGGCCGCCTACCGCGCACTGGTGTACGAGACGCCCGGCTTTACCGACTACTTCTTCAGCGCCACGCCGATCCGCGAGATTGCCGAACTCAACATCGGCTCGCGCCCGGCGTCGCGCAAGCCCAGCCAGAAAATCGAAGACCTGCGCGCCATTCCCTGGGGCTTCAGCTGGGGCCAGTGCCGGCTGACCCTGCCCGGCTGGTATGGCTTTGGCACAGCGGTCGAGGCATTTTTGAACGCTC
>JAGOCN010000329.1 GCA_017998735.1 Giesbergeria sp. | reverse complement strand
CCTGGCCGTCGGCGCCGTAGATCTGCTACTCGTTCTGGAAGTTGTTCAGCAGGATCTCGCCCATCTGCGCCTGCGCGCCCGGCACCGCGCGCTTGATCTCGGGCGCCTTGAACAGCGCGGCGTTGGCGTGCACCGTGATCTTGAACTGGCCCGCCGTGGCCTGGTCCACGTCGCTGGCGAACTGCATGAGGTTGGCGGTGTGGAAGTTGGTGGCCGGGTAGGCGGCGGCCAGGTCCCATTTGGTCTGGGCCAGGGCGGGAAGGGCGGTCAGACCGCAGGCCAGGGCAAAACCCATGGCGGCGGTGGCAGAAAAGTGGCGACGCTGCATGAAGATCTCCGCAAAAAAGGGGCAGAAAAATGACAGTGGGAACTGTAGCGGCTGCACCGCACCGCGGCCTAGGTGTTTGTCCTGAATGTCAACAAATAAAGCGCAAATCAAAAACGATATGCCTACAATTCGCTGCCAATTTGCCGTATTTTTTGGACTGACTGGAACCTGCACCCATGAAACCTGCTGCTGCCGCCGCTGCTGCTGTGCGAAAAAATTCCGACGCAGGGCCGATTGTCTCGTCGGCGCACCTGGTGTCCGCGCACAGCGCCGAGATGAGCGAATTCGAATTTGGCCTGATCGTGGCCGGCAACGCCTTTCACCGCTGGGTGGTGCACTGCATGGCCGCCGCCGGGCTGCGCGACCTGACGCCGCTGGACGTGGTGGTGCTGCACCATGTGACGCACCGGGCGCGCGACAAACGCCTGGCCGACATCTGTTTCATCATGAACGTCGAAGACACGCACCTGGTGAACTACGCGCTGAAAAAGCTGCAGGGCCTGGGCGTGGTGGTGTCGCAAAAAAACGGCAAGGAAGTGACCTATGCCGCCACCGACGAGGGCCGCGCCTACGTGCAGCGCTACCGCGAAATCCGCGAAAGCTGCCTGATCGACGCGCTGAACGCCGACGACGCACTGAACCGCGACATCGGCGAACTCGGGCGCCTGCTGCGCGTGCTCTCGGGCATGTACGACCAGGCGGCGCGGGCAGCGGCATCGCTGTGAGCTTTGCGAGGCCAGTGAAGCCAGTGGAACGGTGTAAAGCAGTGCCAGTGAAGATTCCAGGTCAAATCGGCCTCCAGCCCAGGTGCAGCATGCGCCAGCAGCTCCTTTATTCATAGCAAATCCATGTCCCAAACATTCCCCTCCACCCCCCGCTGGCAGTTCTGGATCGACCGGGGCGGCACCTTCACCGACCTGGTCGGGCGCCGGCCGGACGGCCAGCTGGTCACGCACAAGCTGCTGTCCGACAACCCCGAGCAGTACCCCGATGCTGCCGTGGCCGGCATCCGCCACCTGCTCGGGCTGGCGCCGGGCGAGGCGGTGACGCCGGCGCTGGTCGAATGCGTGAAGATGGGCACCACGGTGGCCACCAACGCGCTGCTGGAGCGAAAAGGAGAGCCCACGCTGCTGGTCACCACGGCAGGGTTCAGAGATGCGCTGCGCATTGCCTACCAGAACCGGCCGCGCCTGTTTGACCGCCACATCGTGCTGCCCGAGCTGCTGTACGAGCGCGTCATCGAGGCGCAGGAGCGCATGGGCGCGCACGGCGACGTGGTGCAGGCGCTGGAAGAAGAGCACCTGCGCGAGCGCCTGTGGGCCGCGTTTGATGCCGGCCTGCGCAGCGTGGCGATTGTCTTCATGCACGGCTACCGCTACACCGCGCACGAAAAAACCGCCGAGCGTATTGCCCGCGAGGTGGGTTTCACGCAGGTCAGCACTTCGCACGGCACCAGCCCGATGATGAAGTTTGTCGGCCGGGGCGACACCACGGTGGTCGATGCCTACCTCTCGCCCATCCTGCGCCGCTATGTGGAACAGGTGGCGGCCGAGATGCCGGGCGTGCCGCTGTTTTTCATGCAGTCGTCGGGCGGCCTGACCAGTGCGCAGGTGTTCCAGGGCAAGGACGCCATCCTGTCCGGTCCGGCCGGGGGCATTGTCGGCATGGCGCGCACCGCGCAGCTGGCCGGCCATGCGCGTGTGATCGGTTTCGACATGGGCGGCACCTCGACCGATGTGAGCCACTTTGCCGGCCAGTTCGAGCGCGAGTTTGAAACCCAGGTGGCCGGCGTGCGCATGCGCGCACCCATGATGGCGATCCACACCGTGGCAGCGGGCGGCGGCTCGCTGCTGGGCTTTGACGGCGCGCGCTTTCGCGTCGGGCCCGAAAGCGCCGGCGCCAACCCCGGCCCGGCCAGCTACCGGCGCGGCGGGCCGCTGGCCGTGACCGATGCCAACGTGATGGTCGGCAAGCTGCAGCCGGCGCACTTTCCGCGTGTCTTTGGCCATGCGGCCGACGAACCTTTGGACGCTGCCGTGGTGCAGCACCGGTTTGCCGCGCTGGCAGAGCAGACCGGCCGCAGCGCCGAGGACGTGGCGCATGGCTTCATCCAGATTGCGGTGCAGCAGATGGCCAACGCCATCAAGAAGATTTCGGTGGCGCGCGGCTACGACGTGACGCGCTACACCCTGCAGTGCTTTGGCGGCGCGGGTGGTCAGCATGCCTGTCTGGTGGCCGACGCGCTGGGCATGGAGCGCGTGCTGGTGCATCCGCTGGCCGGCGTGCTGAGCGCCTATGGCATGGGGCTGGCCGACCAGAACGTGATCCGCGAACAGGCGGTGGAATGCCGGCTCACGCCGGACGCGCTGCCGGACATCGCCGCACGGCTGCAGGCGCTGGAAGACGGCGCCCGCGCCGATCTGGCAGGGCAGCAGGCGGGTGCGGGTTCCAACGCAGGCGCTGTGGCCCTGCACCGGCGCGTGCATGTGCGCTACGAAGGCTCGGACGCGGCGCTGGTCGTGCCCTTTGGCGATGTGCAGGCCATCACCGCCGGTTTCGAGGCGGCCTACCGCCAGCGGTTTTCGTTTCTGATGCAGGGCAAGGCGCTGGTGGCCGAGGCAGTATCGGTCGAAGTGGTGGTGGCGGGCGACGCACCGCAGGAGCCGGCGCACCCGCTGCACCCGGCGCGCGAGGTGCCGCGCCGGGACACCGTGCGCATGTTCAGCAGCGGCACCGACGGCGTGGCCGCCTGGCACGCAGCAGCGCTGGTGGTGCGCGCCGACCTGCGCCCCGGCGACGTGGTGCCCGGCCCGGCCATCGTTGCCGAGCAAAACGCCACCACCGTGGTCGAGCCCGGCTGGGTGGCCACGCTGACCGCGCTGGACCACCTGCTGCTGGAACGCGCCATGCCGCGCGCGCTGCAGTATGCGGCTGGCACCACGGTGGACCCGGTGCTGCTGGAGGTGTTCAACAACCTGTTCATGAACATTGCCGAGCAGATGGGCCTGCAACTGCAGAACACGGCC
>JAGOCN010000328.1 GCA_017998735.1 Giesbergeria sp. | reverse complement strand
GTGTAGTTGACCTGGTACAGCTCGCCAGCGGCAATGGCCTGCTGGATGCGCGCCACGGCGGCATCGAAGTCGGGGCGCTCCAGCCCGCCCTGCCATGCCACTTGCGCGTCGTTGGCCGGTGCTTCCTCGGGCCACGGCAGGGGCGCGTCGTACACACCAAACCAGGCCAGCGGGCCGTCGGCAGGGTGCGTCTGCAGGGCAGCATCGAACGCTGGTGCTGCCTCGTAGCGCACATGGCCCACGCACCACCGGCCCTGCTGCGCGGCGGCATGCACCGCGTCCAGCACGGCGTGCACCTTGTCCACCTGCTGTGCCACCAGCACCTGGCGCGGAGTGCCAAAGGCATGGCGCAGGCGCGGCGCGGCATCATCCAGCGGGTGGGCAAAGTCGATGCGGGCCGTCTCGGCTGTGGCCTGACCAATGCGCGCCATCACGGCAGGCCGGCAATGAAATTGCGTTTGGGCTTGTACCGGGTGCGCAGCTCGGCCAGCCACGGCGCCTGCTGGGCCAAAGGCATGCGCGCCAGGATGTCCTGCACCAGCGCCAGCGGCCTGGCATAAGGCGAAGAGGCAACCGCCATCTCAGCGTCGAACACGCGCTGCAGCAGCTGCACGGCATCCGCATGGTTTTCGGCGGGCAACTTCCGGGCCAGTGCCTCAAGCGTGTCCAGGCGGCAGCCGTTGCCGGGTTGGCGCACCAGCGCCAGCGCCTGCTGCGGCACGGCGTCCGCCAGCAGCCAGCACACGCGCACGTCGATGCTGCGCAATGCGCTCTCGCCTGCTGCATGCGTGCGGGGGCGCTTGCGCGCAGCCTCCAGCTCCTTTTGTTCGCGCTGCTCGGCCCAGGCAAAAAGTTCGTCCCGGTAGCGCGCACGGTCGCACTTGGCGCGCTCTGCAGCCGCCAGCACGGCTTGGTAGGTGGGCACATCGGGGCGTGCCTGCAGGCGGCGGCGCCAGAGGGCCAGCGCCTCTTCGTCCCAGCCATCGCGCTCGTAGCAGCGCAGCAGATCGTCTTCGCAGCGCCAGTCCCTAGGGTGCTGCCGCAGGCCGGCCTCCGCCCATTGCAGGGCTTCCCTGAACCAGCCCTGCTCTTCGCACAGAGCCACCAGTTCGCAGAACTCATGCACTTGCTGCGCGCTGTCGGCCATGGCATCGCGCAGCGCCAGCGGGTCGTCCTGCAGGGCCAGGCTGTCCAGGTAGCGGCGGCGCAGCTGGCTGCGCTCGGGGTCATACCTTCGCACCGGCTGCGCTGGCACACCCGCTGGGGCGGTTGCAGGATGGCGGCGTTGCCAGTCTTTCCAATCGGCAAGGGCCTGCTCGGCATGGCGGGCCCGCACGGCCGGCCCCGCAGCGGCAAGTATGGATTTCTCATCCCACAAGCCCCAGGGGTCGGCCTGCATCAGCGCAAACCAGTGCTCCACCCAGGCCGCAGGGGGCGGGGATGCGCGCAGGGCTTCGGTCAACAGGTCCATCAGGTCCTGCAACAGCCCACCGATTTCGCCGTTGGAATCGTCGGCGTGTTCCGCCACCTTGTAGGCGCAGCGCAGCGCGTGCTCGCACAACCCGCGCAGCTGCGCGGGGTCGCGCTGCAGCCAGGGGCGCAGCATGGGCAGCACCTTGGCGGCGCGGTGCGCGTAGGCACCAGACTCGCGCCAGTCCAGGAAACCGCTGCGATCGCGCAGCAGCGTTGCAATGGCACTGCGCAGGGCCTTGGGGTCGCCTGCGGCGCTGTGTTCGGCGGACCAGGCCTTGAGCTCGACCATCAGGGTGCGATCGTTTTCTGCCCAGTCCCACAACCGCTCGGCCAGGGCAGCGGCACTTTGGCCTTGCACAAACTGGCGCAAGGCCTGCAGGTTGCTGGCCTGGGTGCGTGCGCGTTTGGCCACCGCAGCCACCTTTTTGGCCGCCTCGGCGTCGTGCGCGGGCGCAGTACCGCCCAGTTCGCCGCGCCAGGCCAGGCAAACGGCCACCAAGTGCTTGCAGAAGTTGCCGTCCTGCGCGTGTGGGCAATCGCATTCGCCACCGAGTTTGCCGCCAGCGTCCATGCCGACCCGCACCTGGTAGGCCTGTGTGCCTTGCACCAGCGCCTGCACCGCCGCCTGTTCGCCCGGTTCCATCGCAGGCGTTTGCAGCGATTCGATGGCGCCGCTGCTGGCGTAGGTCTGGCCCCGCGCAAACACCGCCGGGCCGCTCAGGCGCTGCAGGGCGTCATCGGACAGCAGGGACACCCCCTGCGGGGAAGGGCGTGGAGAGGCCACGGCAGACATCCTATTTGGAGGTAAAAGTGCCTCTGGCGCTTGTGCATCAAGCGCCAGCAGCTATGAATACAGTAGCAAGCTCTACGCCGCGCCGATGTTCGGTACCAACCCCGCCGTGGGCTGGCCGTTTTTCAGCGCCGCGGTGAAGGCCAGCATGCGGTCGATGGGCAGGCGGGCGCGCGGGATGATGGCGGGGTCGACGTGGATGGCGTTCATTCCGGTTTCCAGCACGCGCAGCACGCCGGCCAGGCCGTTCATTGCCATCCAGGGGCAGTTGGCGCAGCTTTTGCAGGTGGCGCTGTTGCCGGCGGTGGGCGCTTCCATGAACACCTTGCCGGGGTTCAGCGTGCGCAGCTTGTGCATCATGCCGGCGTCGGTGGCCACGATGAATTCGCGCGCGTCCATGTCGTGCGCCGCCTTCAGGATGGCCGAGGTGGAACCGACCGCGTCGGCCAATGCGATCACGTCTTCGGGCGATTCGGGGTGCACCAGCACCTTGGCGCCGGGGTGCTGCTGCATCAGCGACTGCAGCTCGAACGCCTTGAACTCGTCGTGCACGATGCAGGCGCCGTTCCACATCACCATGTCCACGCCGGTTTCGCGCTCGATGTAGCCGCCCAGGTGGCGGTCGGGCGCCCACAGGATCTTCTGGCCCTGCGCGTTCAGGGCGTTGACGATGTCCAGCGCGCAGCTCGATGTCACCAGCCAGTCGGCGCGCGCCTTCACGGCGGCGCTGGTGTTGGCATAGACCACCACGGTGCGGTCGGGGTACTGGTCGCAGAACGCGCTGAATTCTTCAATCGGGCAGCCCAGGTCGAGCGAACAGGTCGCGTCCAGGTCGGGCATGAGAATGGTTTTTTCGGGCGACAGGATCTTGGCGGTTTCGCCCATGAAACGCACGCCCGACACAATCAGCGTCTGCGCTGCGTGGTCGCGGCCAAAGCGCGCCATCTCCAGCGAATCGCTGACGATACCGCCGGTTTCTTCGGCCAGGTCCTGCAGGTCGGGGTGCACGTAGTAGTGCGACACCATGACCGCGTTTTTTTCCCTCAGCAGGCGGCGGATCTTGTCTTTGGTGGCGGCGCGCTCGGCCTGCGAC
>JAGOCN010000327.1 GCA_017998735.1 Giesbergeria sp. | reverse complement strand
TGTGGGTGTACGAGCCCGGCACCGGCACGGTGCGGGCGCAGCCGGTGCAGCTGGCCGGCGCCGACGGCAACGATGCCGTGGTGGCGTCCGGCCTCTCACCGGGCATGCAGGTGGTGGTGGCCGGCGTTCATGTGCTCGCGCCCGGCCAGAAAGTGACCGTTTACCAGTCAAAAGAGGCTCTGGCCCAGTCACAGCAAGCGCCAGCAGCTCCTGATTCAATAGCAAATGAAGGCGCATTGAAAGAAGGCACTGCCACCATTGCACCCGCTGCGGCCGCCCCGGCTGCCCCGGCGCCAACACCTGCCGCCAAGCCGTGATGGACGCGCCGAACATGACCCCCACCGAACCCCGGCCGGCGCGTTTCAACATTTCCCGCTGGGCACTCGACCACCCGGCGCTGACCCGCTACCTGATGGTCGTGCTGCTGCTGATGGGCGTGGGCGCCTACTTTCAGCTCGGCCAGGACGAAGACCCGCCCTTCACCTTCCGCGCCATGGTGGTGCGCACCTACTGGCCTGGCGCCAGCGCGCAGCAGGTGGCCGAGCAGGTCACCGACAAGCTCGAACGCACGCTGCAGGAGGTGCCGTACGCCGACAAGATCCGCAGCTACTCCAAGCCGGGCGAGTCGCAGATCATTTTCCAGATCAACGACTCGTCCAGGGCCAGCGAGGTGTCCAACGTCTGGTACACGGTGCGCAAGAAGATCGGCGACATGCAGCACACGCTGCCCAAGGGCGTGCAGGGGCCGTTTTTCAACGACGACTTTGGCGATGTGTACGGCGTCATCTATGCGCTGTCGGGCGAGGGCTTCAGCCAGGCCGAACTGAAAGACTTTGCCGACAGCGTACGCCAGCAGCTGCTGCGCGTGCCGGACGTGGCCAAGGTGGAGCTGTTTGGTGTGCAGGACGAAAAAATCTACATCGAACTGTCGCAAAAGCGCCTCTCGCAGCTGGGCCTGGACATGGGCCAGGTGCTGAACCAGCTGGGCCAGCAAAACGCCATCGAGAACGCTGGCACGGTGCAGACGCCGCTGGACGAGGTGCAGGTGCGCGTCGGCGGCCAGTTCAATGCGCTGGACGACGTGCGCGCCATGCCGATTCGCGGCAGCTCGGGCCGCCAGCTGCGGCTGTCGGACATTGCCGAGGTGCGGCGCGGCTATGCCGACCCGCCCAGCGTGAAGGTGCTGCACCAGGGCAAGGACGTGATTGCGCTGGGGGTGTCGATGGCCAAGGGCGGCGACATCATCCGCCTGGGCAAGGCGCTGCAGGCGGCCACCGAACGCATGGCCACTGAACTGCCTGCCGGCGTGCAGCTGTCCAACGTGCAGGACCAGCCCAGGGCGGTGGCCACCTCGGTGAACGAGTTCGTCAAGGTGCTGATCGAGGCCGTGGTGATCGTGCTGGCGGTCAGCTTCATTGCCCTGGGCCTGCACAAGCGCAGCGGGCAGAACCCCTGGTGGCGGCGCTGGTACATCGACCCGCGCCCTGGGCTGGTGGTGGGCATCACCATTCCGCTGGTGCTGTCCGTCACCTTCCTGGCCATGTGGTACTGGGACATCGGGCTGCACAAGATATCGCTCGGTTCGCTGATCATTGCGCTCGGACTGCTGGTGGACGACGCCATCATTGCGGTCGAGATGATGGTGCGCAAGATGGAGGAGGGCTACGACAAGGTGCGCTCTGCCACCTTTGCCTACGAGATCACGGCCATCCCGATGCTGACCGGCACGCTGATCACGGCGGCCGGCTTTCTGCCCATCGGCATTGCCAAGTCGATCACCGGGGAATACACCTTTGCCATTTTTGCGGTCACGGTGATTGCGCTGGTGCTGTCGTGGATCGTGTCGGTGTATTTCGTGCCGTACCTGGGCACGCTGATTCTCAAGACGCCCGCGCATGTGCAGATGCGGCCCGACGCGGCCGGTGCGGCCATGCACAACGGCGCCGGCCAGGGCGTTCAGAGCGTTCAGGGCAGTGCAGGCGCGCAGCCCGCCAACGACCAGCCGCACGAGATGTTTGACAGCGCGTTCTACAACACTTTCAGACGCACCGTGAACTGGTGCGTGGCGCACCGCTGGATCACCATCGGCGCCACGCTGCTGATCTTTGCGCTCGGCATTGTCGGCATGGGCCGGGTGCAGCAGCAGTTCTTTCCGGATTCGAGCCGGCCCGAAATCATGGTGGATGCGTGGTTTCCCGAAGGCACCTCCTTTGCCGGCAACGAGGCGGTGACGCGCCGCATCGAGGAACGCCTGCGCGCCGAGCCGGGTGTGGCCAGCGTCAGCACCTGGGTGGGCTCGGGCGTGCCGCATTTCTACCTGCCGCTGGACCAGGTGTTTCCGCAAACCAACGTCTCGCAGTTCATCGTGCTGGCGCAAGACCTGCAGCAGCGCGAGACGCTGCGCCTGGCGCTGCCCGGCCTGCTGGCCACCGAATTCCCCGAGGTGCGCGGGCGCGTCAAGCTGCTGCCCAACGGGCCACCGGTGCCGTACCCGGTGCAGTTCCGCGTGGTCGGGCCCGATCCGGCCGCCCTGCGCACGCACGCCGACGAGGTCAAGGCAGCGCTGCAGGCGGCGCCGCAGATGCGCGGCGTGAACGACAACTGGAACGAATCGGTCAAGGTGCTGCGCCTGGAGGTGGACCAGGCCAAGGCGCGTGCGCTGGGCGTGACCAGCCAGTCGATTGCGCAGGGTTCGCGCGTGATGCATTCGGGCATGCCGGTGGGCCAGTTCCGCGAGGGCGACAAGCTGATCGACATCGTGCTGCGCCAGCCCGAGGACGAACGCCGCTTCATCACCGACATTGCCAACGCCTACCTGTCCACGGCGTCTGGCCAGTCAATTCCGCTGGCGCAGATCGCCAAACCGGCGCTGGTCTGGGAGCCGGGTGTGGTGTGGCGCGAAAACCGCAACTACGCCATCACCGTGCAGGGCGACGTGGTCGAAGGCCTGCAGGGCGCCACCGTGACCGAGGTGCTGCTGCCCGAACTGCGGCAAATTGAGGCCGCCTGGCATGCAGCAGGCGAAAGCGCCTACCGCATCGAAGTGGCCGGCGCGGTGGAGGAAAGCTCCAAAGGCTCGGCCTCCATTGCTGCGGGCATTCCGGTCATGCTGTTCATCACCTTCACGCTCTTGATGCTGCAGCTGCACAGCTTCAGCCGCGCCATGCTGGTGTTCCTGACCGGGCCGCTGGGCATTGCCGGGGTGGCGGGCGCGCTGCTGCTGCTGGGCCGGCCGTTTGGCTTCGTGGCGCTGCTGGGCGTGATTGCGCTGATGGGCATGATCCAGCGCAACTCGGTCATCCTGATCGACCAGATCGAGACCGACCGCGCGCGCGGCGTGCCTGCGTGGGACGCGATTGTCGAGTCTGCGG
>JAGOCN010000326.1 GCA_017998735.1 Giesbergeria sp. | reverse complement strand
CTTCCTGGCTGGCCACGCAGCCGCCCACGCCAATCTGCACACCCTTGGCCTTGAGGTGCTTGATGCGGCCCAGGTCGCTGAAGACTTTTTCCTGTGCCTTCTCGCGCACCGAGCAGGTGTTGAACAAAATCAGGTCGGCTTCGTCCACGTTCTGCGTGGTCTCGTAGCCTTCGGCCGCGTGCAGCACGTCCAGCATCTTGTCCGAGTCGTACTCGTTCATCTGGCAGCCAAAGGTCTTGATGAATACTTTTTTGGTCATGGTCGGTGGGGCGGCTCGCAGGCGCCTGGGCCTGCGTGGCCTTTGGAAAAAGGGGGAAAAAAGTGCCTGGCCAAGTCAGCACGCCGGCCGGCTGCATGGTTCTGGCGTGCCAGCCCCGAAGCGGGTCTGGCGCGGCAATGCGCTGCTGTCCAGCGTCAGTCGGCGCCAAACCACAGAAAGCTGCGGCCGCTGGCGCCTGGGCGCTTTTGCGCGGCTTCTTCCTTGCCCAGGATCCAGGCGGTCAGCAGCATGCCGGTGCTGTTTTCCAGCACGTAGTTCACGGTGAGGGTTTTTTCCAGCACGGTGTGCGCCTGCACCAGGGAGTTTTGTGGGCTGAACAGGCGCATGCCGGGGGCCATGCGGATGGGTTTGCCGTCCAGCCGGGCGTCGTACATGCCGGTCACGACCAGCTTGCCGCGCAGGGCGGCCTCCGGAAAATTGCGCAGGCTGGCCGGCGCTGCCTGCTGCGCGGCGTCCTGCGCCAGGGCCGGCGCGGGCAGGGCGCTCAGGCCGGCCCCCAGGGCCAGCGCGGCCAGCAAGGCCAGAGCGGCGGTGCGGCGGGCTGCCTGCCGGCTGCGGCGCGCAGTGCGCATGAACGGGTAGCTGAAGAAAAGCAAGGGCGTACAGCGGTGCATGGGGTATATCCAAGGGCTGAAAGCATGATTTTACAAAGCCGCCGGGCACCGGCTGTGCGCGGCAGCGGCACAAAGACAAACCCCCTTGGACGCCGGGGCATTCAAGGGGGTTGCAATGTGTGGTGGTCGTAGGTGGACTTGAACCACCGACATCAGCATTATGAATGCTGCGCTCTAACCAACTGAGCTACACGACCGACAGGCAAAGATTATAGGACAGAAAATCACTGGTGGGTGAAGGTGGCCTTGCGTTTGTTGACAAAGGCGTCCATGCCTTCCTTCTGGTCGCTGGTGGCAAACAGGGCGTGAAACAGGCGCCGCTCGAACATCACGCCATCCGACAAACCGCCCTCAAACGCGCGGTTGACCGCTTCCTTGGCCGCCATCACGGCAATCTGCGAAAAGTCACTGATGGCCAGCGCCGCCGCCAGCGCTTCGTCCTGCAGCTTGTCCACCGCCACCACGCGGCTGACCAGCCCGGCGCGCTCGGCTTCCTGGGCGTCCATCATGCGGCCGGTCAGCGCCATGTCCATGGCCTTGGCCTTGCCCACCGCACGCGGCAGGCGCTGCGTGCCGCCGGCGCCGGGGATCACGCCCAGCTTGATTTCCGGCTGGCCAAATTTGGCGTTGTCGGCGGCAATGATGAAGTCGCACATCATTGCCAGCTCGCAGCCGCCGCCCAGGGCAAAACCGCTGACGGCGGCAATGACGGGCTTGCGGATGCCGCGGATCTGTTCCCAGTTGCGGCCGATGTAGTCGCCCTTGTAGACGTCGGCAAAGCTGTAGTTCGCCATGGCACCGATGTCGGCGCCGGCGGCAAAGGCCTTTTCGCTGCCGGTGATCACCATGCAGCCGATCTTTTCGTCGGCATCAAAGGCCTGCAGCGCGTGGCCCAGCTCGTCCATGAGCTGGTCGTTCAGCGCATTGAGCTGTTTCGGGCGGTTGAGGGTGACGATGCCGACCTTGCCGGCTTCGGTGCGCACTTCAATGACTTCGTATGCCACAGGGAACTCCCACAATCGTTGTTGAACCAGTCTGTCCACTATAGCGGCGGCGCCCGGGGGCAGGCCATGCGTCTTGCCGCCTGCCGGCAGCCGGATTCAAGTCGCGCGCGCCTTCAGCTGCCGGCCAGCCACTGTGTCAGCAGCGCGCGGTCGGCCACGGTGAGCGACACCGTGTCGGCGGCCAGGGCAGGCTCCTTGCCGCCCTTGGGCGGCGCGGCAGCGGGCTGCAGCTGCAGCGGCAGGCGCAGCAGGCGCGCATCGCGTGCCACCAGGGCGGTGACCTGTTGTGCAGCACCGGCGTACAGCGCCAAGTCGCTCAGTTTGCCAATGCGCCAGCCCTGGCCCTGCACCTCGATGCCCAGCCATTCATCGCCCGCTGCCATGCCGGCCTGCTCGGCCAGGCCGCCGCGCAGCACCGCCTTGACCTGCACCGCACTGCCCTCGGCCACGCGCAGGCCCAGGCGCTGGGCGGGCTGCGGTGCATCGGCCTTGAGCGTGACGCCGTGCGCGGCCAGCATTTCGGCCAGCGGCAGCTCGGCGGTGCTGTGCACCCAGGCGTCCAGTTCAGCGTCAAAACTGCGGCCGGCCAGCTGCTGCAGCACAGCGCGCACATCGCTCTCGGCCATGGGGCCGCCTTCGCAGCGCTGCCACAGGGCGCGCATCACGTCGTCGAGCGTGGTATTGCCTTCACGGCGCAGCGCCAGGTCAATGCACAGCGCCACCAGCGCGCCCTTGGTGTAGTAGCTGATGGTGGCGTTGGGCGTGTTTTCGTCGGGGCGGTAGAACTTGACCCAGGCGTCAAAGCTGGCCTGCGCCACGGTCTGCACCAGGCGGCCCGGTGCCTGCAGCACCTGGTGGGCGGTCTTGGTCAGCAGCTTGAGGTAGGCGGCGTCGTCGATCAGCCCCGCGCGGCGCAGCAGCAGGTCGTCGTAGTAGCTGGTGAAGCCTTCAAAAAACCACAGCAGCTCGGTGTAGTTTTCCTGGGTGTAGTCGCAGTGCGTGAACTCGCTGGGGCGCAGGCGCTTGACGTTCCAGGTGTGAAAGTACTCGTGGCTGACCAGCCCCAGCAGCGTGGTGTAGCCCTCGCCGGTGTGCGGCGCGTTCAGGCGCGGCAGGTCGGCGCGGGCGCAGATCAGCGCGGTGCTGTTGCGGTGCTCCAGCCCGCCGTAGCCGTCGTGCACCGCATTGAGCAAAAAGACATAGCTTTCAAACGGTGGCGCGTCATTGGCGTTGTCCTTGTCTTTTGCTTTGCCTTTGTTCTTTTTCTTGTTTTCGCCCGGGTTCCGGCCATGCCAGAAGGCGATGGCGGCCTCGCAGATCTTTTGCGTGTCGGCTAAAAGACGCTGGCCGTCAAAGGTGGGCGCGGCGCCGGCCACCACCAGCCGGTGCGGCACGCCGCCGGCCTGGAAGTTTGCGCTCCAGAAGGCGCCCATCTCGACCGGGCAGTCCACCAGTTCGTCGTAGTCCCGTGCCTGGTACAGGCCAAAGG
>JAGOCN010000325.1 GCA_017998735.1 Giesbergeria sp. | reverse complement strand
GATGTACGGCACCCGCGTGCCGTTCACCTCCACCCCGCCCACCAGCGCGCCCATGCCGTAGCCAAAGGCCACCAGCCACATCAGCGGCTCGGCAATGTTGCCCACCAGGCTGGGCAGCGCCAGCTTGCGCCACACCAGCAGGTTGCGCAGAAACACCGGCCACCAGCGGCCCGAGAGCCGGGGCGCGCCCCAGATGCCGGGGGTGGCGTGGCTTGTTGCCGGGCTGTCGGGCAAAGAGGGCGAAGAGTGCGAAGGGGGCGAAGAAGAAACAGGCATCGTCATGCGGCCTCGCGGATCTGGCGGCCGGTGAGTTTCAAAAACAGGTCTTCCAGGTTGGCCGGCCGGTGCAGCGTGCGCAAATGGCCGTGCGCGGCCAGCGCCTGCAGGAGCGCGCCGGCGTCGTGGGTGTAGAAAAACACCGTCTCGCCGCTGGCCTCGACGCGCGCTGCCAGCGCGGCCGGCGCCGCGTCGTGCTGCAGCGCCAGTGCGCCGGCGCCATACACTTCGACCACATCGCGCTCCAGGTGCTCGGCAATCAAGGCGCGCGGTGTGCCCTCGGCCAGCACGCGGCCATGGTCCAGCACCAACAGGCGCGAGCACAGGCGCTCGGCCTCGTCCATGAAGTGCGTGGTCAGCAAGATGGACGTGCCCTGCTGCACCAGCCGCTGCAGGCGCTCCCACATCAGGTGGCGCGCCTGCGGGTCCAGGCCGGTGGTGGGTTCGTCCAGCAGCAGCAGGCGTGGCGCGTTGACCAGCGCGCGCGCCAGCGACAGGCGCCGTTTCATGCCGCCCGACAGCTCGGCCGGCTTGGCATCGGCCTTGTGCGTCAGCGCGGCAAATTCCAGCAGCTGCGGAATGCGCTCGCGCACCACTGCGCCGCGCAGGCCGAAATAGCGGGCGTACACACGCAGGTTCTCGGCGCAGCTGAAGTCGGGGTCGAGCGTGTCGAACTGCGCCACCACGCCCAGCTGCGCCTTGATGGCGAGCGCGTCGCGCGGCATCGAGAGCGCTGGCGCACCGCCGCCGGTTTGGTAGTGGATGCTGCCGCCGTCGGGCGCGGTCAGCCCCAGGCACATGCGGATGGTGGTGGTCTTGCCGGCGCCGTTGGGGCCGATCACGCCCAGGCATTCGCCCGGCGCGATGCGAAACGAGACGCCATCGACCACCGTGGCCGCGCCGTAGTGCTTGCGCAGGGCATGCACGTTCAGCAAGGCCGGGGCGGCTGGGCGCGGCGCCGTTGAATTCACGGGTGTTTATGCCTGATGAGCGGCATGCCTCAGACCAGGCCGCTGGCCCTCACCCCCACCCTCTCCCAGAGGGCGAGGGAGTAAAACCCGCGCGGCCGATCGCCCTCGCCCCTTTGGGGAGAGGGAGGGGTGAGGGGCTTGCAGCGGCATGTGCATATTCAGGTGTTTTTGGCATCCAGCGCTTGCCAGACAAGCGCTTGCAGCTATCAAAATCATAGTGTGCGATGCGGCGCCTACGCCAGCTTGCGGTACAGCGTTTGCCGGCTGATGCCCAGTTGGCGCGCTGCTGCCGACCAGTTGCCTTGCATGTCCTGCACTGCCTGCACCATGGCGGCGCGTGACAGGTCGGCCAGTTTCTGCCCGGCCAGCGATGCAGGCAGGGCTGCAGTGGCTGCAGGGGACTGCTGCGCTGGTGCCTGTGCAGCAGCGGTACGCAAGACGGGGTTTTGCAAGTCTTCTTGCAGATCGTCGGGCAGGTGCTGCCAGTCGATGCACGGCTCGTCCGGGTTGCGCAGGGCCAGCGCGGTGCGCAGTGCGTTGGCATATTGGCGCAGGTTGCCCGGCCAGTGGTAGGCCGCCAGGCGCGCCAGCAAGGCGTCGGTGGGTGCCAGGGCCGGCTCGGCGCCCAGGTTCAGCAGCAGCTGTGTGGTCAGGGCAGCAAAGTCGCTGCGTGCGCGCAGCGGCGGCAAATGCACCGTCAGGCCATTCAGACGGTAATACAGGTCGCTGCGAAAACGCCCGGCCTCGGCCGCTTCGCGCAGCGGCTGGTGCGTGGCGCAGACCAGTGCAAAGTCCACCGGCACCGCGTGCCCGCTGCCCAGTGGCGTCACCTTGCGCTCCTGCAGCACGCGCAGCAGGCGGGTTTGCAGGGCCAGTGGCATGTCGCCGATTTCGTCCAGAAACAGCGTGCCGCCTTCGGCTTCGCGCAGGCGTCCGGGGCAGCCCTCCTTGCGCGCGCCGGAAAAGGCGCCGGGGGTGTAGCCAAACAGTTCGGCCTCGATCAGGTTCTCGGGAATGGCCGCGCAGTTGATGGCGACGAAAGGGCGGCTGCGCCGCTGCGAGCTTTCATGCACGGCGCGGGCAAACACCTCCTTGCCCACGCCCGATTCACCCTGCACCAGCAGCGCAATGCCTTTGTCGGCCACGCGGCGCGCCTTGTCGCTGGCAGCGCGCCAGGCGGCGTCTCCCGTGTCCAGCCGCGCCAATGCGTCTGCAGTGGGTGCGGAAGTGGCAAGGGTGGGCACGGTGTGCACCTGCGCGGCCTGCGTCCATTGCGGCCCGGTCTGCACCAGGGCGTGCAGGGTGCGGCCGTTGCGGCAATGCACCACCAGCGGCACCGGCGCACGCTGGGCGGCGTGCGCCAGCAAGGCCCTTGTCTGCAAGTCCAGCACGTCTTCCAGCGGCGTGGCGCGCAGGTCGGCGCGCGTGAGCCCCAGCAGTGCGAGGCCTTGGCAGTTGGCGCCGACGATACAGCCGTCTTGCGACAGCGCCACCAAACCTTCGGCCACGGTGCCAATGCCATGCAGGCGCGGGTGCAGGTGCAGCTGGATGGGGGCCGGGCAGGCGAAGGCAAACAGGCTGTTTTCAATCATCCGCGCCGCGGTATGCACCAGGCTCAGGGTGTGTGGGTGGTGGCTGCGCCGGTCGCCCGAGATGTCGATGGCGCCCAGCAACTCGCCTTGGGCCGAGAGAATCGGCGCCGCCGCGCAGGTCAGGATGTCGTTGCGCTCCAGGTAGTGTTCGGCGCCGTGGATCTCGATCTCGCAGGCTTCGGCCAAGGCGGTGCCAATGGCGTTCGTGCCCCGGTCCTGCTCATGCCAGCTGGCCCCGGTGGTCAGCGCCACGCGCTCGGCCTTGCCGGCAAAACCGGGCTCGCCCAGGGTGTGCATCAGCACGCCATGGCGGTCGGCCAGCACCACGATGCTGTGGCTGTGGCGCACCTGCTCAAAAAGGTACTCCATCACCGGCTGTGAGTGGTCGATCAGCTCGCGGTTCTGGTCCCGCACCTGGGCGAGTTCCCTGCCGGCGAAGTGGCGCGCACCACCGTGCCCGCCAGACGGCTGCAACCCTGCATCCATGCTGCGCTGCCACGAATGCACCAGAGGCTCGCGCACTGCCCCGGCAAGCGGTGCGCGCCCGT
>JAGOCN010000324.1 GCA_017998735.1 Giesbergeria sp. | reverse complement strand
CTGCTTGTCCACGGTGTTTGCCGTCGGTTTGCACACTTCAATGCAACTTACATGGGTTTTCTGGTTCTCAAACCGCTGTGGTGCGTTCAAATGCCAAAAAGGCCTCCAGCGCAGGCGTGGCTTGCGCTAGCAGCTATTGAAAAAATAGCAGAAAGACTTTTAAAAGCAACCTGCTTTTAAAAGCTGCCTGCACACCGCTGCAGATAGTGCGTGTGCTGCGGCATAAGCTGCGTTTTGCAAAGGGCGCCACTACCGCAGTGCATCCCTTTTGCCTGCAGCGTTCGCAGCTTTCGCATCCGTACCCGTGTCCAGCCAGTCCCGCGCCGCTGCCATCACGCACTGGGTCAGGCGCTCCAGCCCGGCCTGGGCGGCGCGGGTGTGCACCCAGTGCAGCGCCATGTCCATGCCGGTGCCGGGCAGCAGTTCCAGCAGCGTGCCGGCGCTGCACTGGCGGGCAATCAGTGCGGCCGGGTGCATGCCCCAGCCCATGCCGACCTCGCAGGCGCGGATGAAGCCGTCGTTCGACGGCACAAAGTGGCGCGGCGCATGGCGCCGGCCCAGCAGGCCCTGCTGCTGGAGCCACTGCTCCTGCAGCCGGTCCTTGCGGTCAAAGGTCATCATCGGCGCCTGCGCCATGGCCGCTGCCGTCACACCCTGCGCAAAATGCCGCGCCACAAACGCCGGGCTGGCAGCCGCCACATAGCGCACCGAGCCCAGCGGCCACAGGTTGCAGCCGGCAATCGGCGCGGCGCTGGCGGTCACGGCGGCCAGCACGTCGCCCTGGCGGATGCGCTGGGCGGTGTGTTCCTGGTCGTCGATGCAGATGTCCAGCAGCTCGTTGCCGCCGGCGGTGAAAGCCGCCATGGCGTCCATGAACCAGGTGGACAGCGAATCGGCGTTCACCGCCAGCCGCAGCGTCGGCGCCGGGCTGTGCCCGTCCGGCTGCAGCAGGGCGGGGTGGGCGCGGCGCAGTTCGTTTTCCAGAAGCGCCACCTGCTCCACATGCAAGGTCAGACGCCGCCCGGCCTCGGTGCCGGTGCAGGGCGTGCCGCGCAGCACCAGCACCTGGCCGGTGCGCTCTTCGAGCTGCCTGATGCGCTGCGACACTGCCGACGGCGTGATGTGCAGGCGGCGCGCAGCGCGCTCGAAACTGCCCTCGCCCAGCACGGCGGCCAGCGCTTCCAGTCCTGCGTAGTCCAGCATGGGTAACCATTCCTAAAAATGAAGCGTTGCTTCACCAGCTTCAGATCAATTAATTTTACTTAATGTACCGCCATGCTGAAAATGGCCGCATGTGGTCCTCTTCCGTTCTTTCCTCTTCCTGGCTGGCAGGCTTTTCCATCTGCCTGTCGCTCATCGTGTCGATTGGCGCGCAAAACCTGTTTGTGCTGCGCCAGGCGGTCAACGGCCAGCATGTGCGCGCCTGCGTGGCCTGGTGCGTGGCCAGCGACACGCTGCTCATCGGCATCGGCGTGGCCGGCATGGCGCAGTTGCTGGGCCGCTCGCCCACGCTGGCGCACTGGCTGAGCGTGGGCGGTGCGGTGTTTTTGCTGTGCTATGGCCTGCTGGCCTGGTGGCGCGTGTTCACCGCCGCCGACGTGGTGTCGGGCACGGCGCAGGGCGGTGGCGGTGTGTCGCGCGGCCTGGCCGGGGTGGTGGGCACGCTGGCGGTGATCACGCTGCTCAACCCGCATGTGTACCTGGACACCGTGGTGCTGGTCGGCTCGATTGGCGCACGCCAGGACGGCGCGCTGAAATGGGTTTTTGTCCTGGGCGCAGCCTCGGCCAGCCTGGTGTGGTTTGCCAGCCTGGCGCTGGCCGGGCGGCGCATGCAAGGCCTGTTTGCCCACCCCCGCGCCTGGCGCGCCCTGGACGCGCTGACCGGCTGCATGATGCTGACGCTGTCGTGGTGGCTGTGGAGCGGCATCGGCGCGCAGGGCTGAGCCGCTGGTGCTTTGATGCGTTGATGCGTTGATGGGGTTGGTCGGCTGAACTGGGCGGTACACCGGTACCCACCGGGTGTACAGACCTGAAAATCAGGTCAAATCGGCCTCCAGCTCTTTCACAGCCTGCGCCAGCAGCTTCTCTTTCCATAGCAAAAAAACCTGCCCACCTGCAATCCTGCCAAGGCCCCAACCGCCCTACCGCACCGCAGGCGCCGGCGTCTTGGGCTGGTAGTCGCAGTACGCCGCCACCGCACATTCCCAGCAGCGCGGCGTGCGCGCCTGGCAGACATAGCGGCCCAGCAGCAGCAGCCAGTGGTGGGCGTTCGGGGCATAGGCGGCGGGCACGCGCTGCAGCAGCACCTGTTCCACTGCCAGCGGTGTCTTGCCCGGCGCCAGACCGGTGCGGTTGCCAACCCTAAAGATGTGCGTGTCCACCGCCATGGTCGGCTCGCCAAAGGCGGTGTTCAGCACCACGTTAGCGGTCTTGCGGCCCACGCCGGGCAGGGCTTCCAGTTCTGCCCGGGTGCGCGGCACGGCGCCGCCGTGCTGCTCCACCAGCATCTGGCAGGTCTGCAAAAGGTGCCGTGCCTTGCTGCGGTACAGGCCAATGGTGCGGATGTGGCCCTCCAGGTTGTCCAGCCCCAGGTCCAGCATGGCCTGCGGCGTGCTCGCCACCAGAAACAGCCGGCGCGTGGCCTTGTTGACGCCCACGTCGGTGGCCTGCGCGGACAGCAGCACAGCGGCCAGCAGCTCGAACACGCTGGTGTATTCCAGCTCGGTGGTGGGCTGCGGGTTGGCGGCCTGCAAAGTGGCAAAGAAGGGTGCTATCAGCGCGTCTTGCATGGCGGGCGGTTGTTCAGGGAAATGGGATGCATGGGGCCGGCAGGCAGCCACGAGGGCGGATGCCGGCTGGGTCAGCGCCTGCGGGCGCGCCCGTTCCAGTAGGCAAACGGCGTTTCGTGCAGGTCGATGTCCAGCTCGGCCACGCGTGTCTGCAGGTGGCCCTGCGCATCGGCCACCGCCTGGTTGTAGATGGCAGGGGCAATGTCGGCCAGAAAAAACGCCAGCAGCGCGCCGGCGGCCATGTTGCCGATGGGTTCGCCGTTTTCCTGCAGAAAGTAGCGCTCGATGGAGGCCAGGGCGGCCGCGTGGTCGGTTTTGGTGAGTTCAATGGACATGGGCCAAGTTTAGGCACCCCGCCAGAAGGCCGCGCCGTTTTGGCGACAATCGCAGCCAGAAAGCGAGACCCTGCCATGCCATTGCACTTTGCCGACCGCCTGAACAACGTCGAAACCTCCGCCATCCGCGAACTTTTCAAACTGCTGGGCAAGCCCGGCATCATCAGTTTTGCAGGGGGCTTTCCCGACAGCACCCTGTTTGACGTGGAAGGCATCCGCGCCGCCAGCCAGCAGGCGCTGCAGGACGCGCCCGGCGCGGCCCTGCAG
>JAGOCN010000323.1 GCA_017998735.1 Giesbergeria sp. | reverse complement strand
CTTCACACTGCAGCTGCCGGTGCGCGGCTCCACCGCGCTGCACGCCGCCGCGTTTGGCGCTGCGCTGGCCGCGCAGCCCCAGGCGCTGGCAAAAGGCAGTAGCACGGCACGCGTGGACGGCGAACGCCTGCAATTGCGCGTGGCCGGCCTGCCCGCTGCCGCACACGGCCAGGCGCTGCAGCTGTTCCCCGAAGCACCTGCCACGCTGCAGCACGCGGCCGAGTCGGGCAGCGGCTGGACGCAGGCCTGGCAGGACGGTGTCTGGACCGCTGATGTGCCGCTGTCGGCCGAGCGCGGTGCAAGCGCGGCACAGTTGCCGCTGGTGCTGGCATTGCCGGCCGGTGCGGTACATGGAGAAGGCGGTGCCCGTGCCTGGCGCACCGTGGCTGCGGTAAACGGCACCTGGACCGCTGCCGCGCCCGCTGCCGTGGTGTCGCCTGCGCTGGCGGCCGCGCTGGAAGCCAACCGCGTGGCCGCCGCTGCGGACAGCGCCGCGTCTGCACCCGCGCCGCGTGCCGTGGGCGCTGCCGCGCTGTTCACCGCGCTGCTGGGCGGGCTGCTGGGTGGCCTCATCCTGAACCTGATGCCCTGCGTGTTTCCGATTCTGGCCATCAAGGTGATGGGCTTTGCCAAGCACGGCGCCGACCGGCGGGCGCACCGCCAGGCCGGCCTGGCCTACACCGCCGGCGTGGTGCTGTCGTTTCTGGCGCTGGGCGGGTTGCTGCTGGGCCTGCGGGCGGCGGGCGAGCAGCTGGGGTGGGGTTTTCAGCTGCAGTCGCCGGCCGTGGTGGCGGCGCTGGCAGCGCTGTTCACCTTGATCGGCCTGAACCTGGCGGGCGTGTTCGAGTTTGGCCAGTTTGCCCCTGGCCGGCTGGCCACGCTGCAGGCACGCCACCCGGCGGCCGACGCGTTTTTGTCGGGCATGCTGGCCGTGGCCATTGCCTCGCCCTGCACGGCGCCGTTCATGGGCGCATCGCTCGGCTTTGCCATCGACATGCCGGTGGCGCAGGCGCTTTCGGTGTTTGCCGCCCTGGGCGTGGGCATGGCGCTGCCGTACCTGGCGGCCAGCTGGGTGCCGGCGGTGGCCCTCTGGCTGCCGCGCCCCGGCGCCTGGATGGACACCTTCCGGCGCGGCATGGCGTTTCCGATGTTTGCCACCGTCGCCTGGCTGGTGTGGGTGCTGGGCCAGCAAAGCGGCATTGACGGCGCCGGTGCGCTGCTGGCGCTCTTGGTGGCGGGCAGCGCGGTGGTCTGGGCACTGACGCTGCACGGGCGCACGCGCTGGGTGACTGCTTCTGTTTTGATAGCTGCTGGCGCATGGCTGGCAAGCGCTATCGGCCCTAATGTCACACAAGCCGCCCCCATGGGCACGCTGGTTGCCGCGCCTGCCGCGGGCACGGCTTCCGGACCCGACTGGCAGCCCTGGTCGGCCGAACGCGTGGCCGAGCTGACCGCTGCCGGCCGGCCGGTGTTTGTCGATTTCACCGCTGCCTGGTGCGTGACCTGCCAGTACAACAAGCGCACCACCCTGGCCAACGCCGCCGTGCAGGCCGACTTTGCCGCACGCAACGTGGCACTGCTGCGCGCCGACTGGACGCGGCGCGACCCTGCCATCACCACCGCCCTGGGCCAGCTGGGGCGCAGCGGCGTGCCGGTGTATGTGCTGCACGCTCCCGGCCGCGCGCCAGTGGTGATGACGGAAATCTTGAGCCCAGCGGAAGTGCATGGGGCGCTGGCGGCGCTGTAGTTCTGCCACAGCTTGCAGTTATCCAAAACTCCCGAGGCTGTTCACACGCAAAAGCATGCTGCAGGAAAGCAATAGGCTTGCTCACGTAACATCCAGAAATACTGTAAACAACAGTTTTTATGGCGCCGGGAGGGCCAATGGTTGATGTTCCAGAAGCAGAAGCTATAGCGCTGTTGTCACAACCCCTGGTATGTGCAGATGCGCCTGCGTGGTCATTCAACAAGCTGAAACCTGGACTGGCAGTGCTGGAATGCGGGTTGATCAGTGAAAAAGGAATCAGGTCGGGCCTTCGTCTTCAACTGGTATTTGCACGGTCTCCCAAAACACGCTTTGTCACCTTCAAGTTCACTGTCTTCAAGATGAACTTGGGCGCTCCTCAGCGGATCTATCAAATTCAGGTAAATGCCGTTGCTCGAAAACCAAAGAATTGGCACGATCTGGTGCATGAACACATGGGCGACGCAAAGATTCCGGGTTCTGATGAATGGCTTTCCTGGGGTTTCCAGGAAGCGATGGACTATTTTTCCAAAAGGGCAAACATCACATTTCTGCCTCCGATTCCGGATCCAGAGCAATTTGAGCTGACACCATGATCTGCCAGAATTTGTCGACACTGTTGGGTTTTGAATGTTCTTCGCTGTCTGAAGCCGGCGATGTCGCGCTTGTCTCGACCCCGTTCAAGTTCGATGATGGCGAGGCCATTCCTGTGTTTGTGGAAACAACCCATGGACAGGTGAGATTTTTTGATGATGGTGGCGCCTTGGTGCATTTCATTGGCAGAGGCATCAGGATTGAAAACAGGAAACAGGCCACTTTCCTGATCAATGCGGCAGCCAGGAATGGTGCTGTTTTCAGCGACGCGGGAGAAATTGAGGCATGGGCAAGCCTTGACAAGGCAAGCGAGGCGTTTTCCAAATACCTCGCATCCATGCTTGACCTCGCGTCCTGGGAACGCGAGCAAAGAGGGGTCAGCACGGATGCATGCCTTTTTGTGGAAGAGGTGGCCATTGCCTTGCGCGGCTGGAAGCCCGCAGCAGAAATCACAGTCGGCCCTCCATTCAGTGGCGTGTCTGGCAGATCCTACAAACTCGATTTTCTCGTTGACGGAAAGGCTGTGATAGCGACTGGCGCACACCCGAACTCGGTCAGCTCTGTTTTGCACAAGCTGGTGGATATTCACGGTTTGCTTTTGAATGCTGATAAGCAGTTTCTGGTGATCATTGATGACCGAAATGACCCGGAAGCAGCAGAGAAGGAGTCAAAAGTTGTGCAAAGCGTGGCGTCAACAATGAAGTTCACGGATCTGGAATTTCAGGCATACGGATTGGTGGCAACGCACTGAGTTTCCGGTGCTCGATCGTGCGATGGCAGTGACGGAAATCTTGAGCCCAGCGGAAGTGCATGGGGCGCTGGCCGCGCTGTAGCCGGGGCCACCTTTCCCATAATCCAGCCACTGCAACCAGCCACCAAACAGGAAACCCGCACCATGCCCCAGAACGCACTGCCCGACCAAAACGCCACCATCCTGTCCATCCTGCAGGACAGCCGCACCATTGCTGTGGTCGACCTGTCGCCCAAGCCCGAGCGCGACAGCCACCATGTGGCCGAATACCTGCAGCAGCAGGGCTACCGCATCGTGCCGGTG
>JAGOCN010000322.1 GCA_017998735.1 Giesbergeria sp. | reverse complement strand
GCCCCTGCATCCCATGGAAATTTTTGGTGTCCCCCTGCCGGCCATGCTGAGCCAGCTCCTGCTGGGGCTGGTCAATGGCTCGTTCTACGCAATCCTCAGCCTGGGGCTGGCCGTCATCTTCGGCCTGCTCAACGTCATCAACTTCGCGCACGGTGCGCTGTTCATGATGGGCGCGGTCATCACCTGGATGGGGATGAACTATTTCGGCCTCAACTACTGGCTGATGCTGGTGCTGGCGCCGCTGGTGGTGGGCCTGTTCGGGGTGCTGATCGAGCGCCTGATGCTGCGCTGGATCTACAAACTCGACCACCTCTACGGGCTGCTGCTCACGCTCGGCCTGACGCTGGTGATCGAGGGCGTGTTCCGCTCCGTTTACGGGGTTTCGGGCCTGGGCTACGACACGCCCGAGCTGCTGCAGGGCGCCACCAACCTCGGCTTCATGGTGCTGCCCAACTACCGGGCCTGGGTCGTGGTGGCTTCGGTGGTGGTGTGCCTGGCCACCTGGTTCGTGATTGAAAAGACCAAGCTCGGCGCTTACCTGCGCGCCGGCACCGAAAACCCGCGCCTGGTGGAAGCCTTTGGCGTCAACGTGCCGGTGATGATCACGCTGACCTATGCCTTTGGCGCCGCACTGGCCGCCTTTGCCGGCGTGCTGGCAGCGCCCATCTACCAGGTCTCGCCGCTGATGGGGCAGAACCTCATCATCGTGGTGTTCGCCGTGGTGGTGATCGGCGGCATGGGCTCCATCATGGGCTCCATCCTGACCGGGCTGGGCCTGGGCATTGTCGAGGGCTTCACCAAGGTGTTCTACCCCGAGGCTTCTTCCACCGTGGTGTTCGTCATCATGGTCATCGTTCTTCTGATCCGCCCCGCCGGCCTGTTCGGCAAAGAAAAATAAGGGGCCGTACACATGAATTCCAAAACCCTGACTGCCATTGGCTATGGCGTGCTGCTCGTTGGCCTGCTGCTGGCCCCGATGCTGGGCGCCTACCCGGTGTTCGTGATGAAGCTGATGTGCTTTGCATTGTTTGCCTCGGCCTTCAACCTGCTGCTGGGCTACACCGGCATGCTGTCCTTTGGCCATGCCGCCTTTCTGGGCGGCTCGGCCTATGTGGCCGGCCAGTCGATGAAGGTCTGGGGCTTCACGCCCGAAGTGGGCCTGTTGCTGGGCACCGCCAGCGGCGCGCTGCTGGGCCTGGTGATGGGGTTCTTTGCCATCCGCCGCACCGGCATCTACTCGACCATGATCACGCTGGCGCTGGCACAGATGCTGTTCTTCCTGTGCCTGCAGGCACCGTTCACTGGCGGCGAAGACGGCCTGCAGGGCGTGCCGCGCGGCAAGTTGTTCGGCCTGATCGACCTGAAGGACGACCTGACCATGTACTACGTGGCGCTGGCGGTGGTGGTGGCCGGTTTTCTGGTCATCGTGCGCACCGTGCATTCGCCCTATGGCCAGGTGCTCAAGGCCATCAAGGAAAACGAGCCGCGTGCCATTTCGCTGGGCTACGACACCAACCGTTTCAAGCTGCTGGCCTTTGTGCTGTCGGCCGCGCTCTCGGGCCTGGCCGGTTCGCTGAAAACGCTGGTGCTGGGCTTTGCCACGCTGAGCGATGCGCACTGGACCTCTTCGGGCCATGTGGTGCTGATGACACTGGTCGGCGGCCTGGGCACGCTGTCCGGCCCGCTGGTGGGGTCGGCGGTGGTGGTGCTGCTGGAAAACAAGATCGGTGAACTGGGCGAGGTGCTGGCCAACCTGTCGGGCATCGAATGGTTCCACACACTGGGCGAATCGGTGACCATCGTCACCGGCTTCATCTTCCTGGTCTGCGTGCTCGCCTTCCGGCGCGGCATCATGGGCGAACTGATTGCCTGGATGGACCGCCTGCGCGCCGGCAAGAAGGCCTGAGCGGCAATTTCACCAGCACAGGTCAACGACTGAACGGCTGCAGGCCGGCCAAGGCATTTTTGCCTTGGCCGGCCTGCAGTTCATTGGCCTGCCGCACCTGGTCTTGCTATCGAAAAAGGAGCTGCTGGCGCAGGTTGCATATGCGCTGGAGGCACTTCAGGCCACAATATTGCAATCTGCAGAAGACGCGGTTTATTCGCTCTCACTGCCGCGCCGTGCGCACGTTCTTCGGCAGCGCCATCGGGTGGCTGGTGCGCCAGGGGTTGATGTCCAGGCCGCCGCGGCGCGTGTAGCGCGCATACACCTCCAGCTTGATGGGTTTGCAGTGCGTCCACAGGTCCATGAAGATGCGCTCGGCGCACTGCTCGTGGAATTCGTTGTGGTTGCGAAAGCTGATGAGGTACTGCAGCAGCCGCTCCTGGTCCAGCTGCGGGCCGCTGTAGGCAATGCGCACGCTGCCCCAGTCGGGCTGGCCGGTGACCAGGCAGTTGCTTTTGAGCAGGTCGCTGGTCAGCACCTCGCTGACCGGCGCTTCGCCAAAGGCCGCCCGCAGCAGGCCGGGCGCGGGCGTGTACGCAGTGCATTCGATGTCCAGCCGGTCCAGGCTCAAGCCGTCCAGGCTGTGCATCGGCTCGCGCTCGAATGCTTCGGGCAGCACCAGCCGCACCCCCACCGTGGCCGGGTGGTCGGCGCCGCGCCCCACGGCTTCGCTCAGGTCGGCACGCAGGCGCGCCTGCACGGCAGCGGCGTCGGCAAAACGGGTGCTGTTGAAGCTGTTCAGGTAGAGCTTGAGCGACTTGCTCTCGACCAGGTTCGGCGTCTCGCACGGCACCATGAAATGCGCCAGCGCCACCTGCGGCTTGCCGCGCAGGTTGAGCCAGGACAGCTCGTAGGCGGTCCACAGGTCGGCGCCAAAAAAGGGCATGTCACCTGCCAAACCCAGCTCGGCGCGCTTGGGCGCACGCGGCAGGGGAAACAGCAGCGAGGCGTCGTACTGGTCGATGTAGGCACTGGCGCGCCCCAGGGGAGATTGCTCTGGCGTGTGCATAAAGGTCCTGGTGGTCGGGTTTTGCTATTGAAAATGGAGCTGCTGGCGCTTGTCTGGCAAGGGCTGGAGGCATATTTTGCAAGAAAGATGCATGCCGCATTGCAGTCAGCAGACAGGTGCCTGCGCACCCCGGCAGTCTGCCATTGGCATGCCCGGTTTCAGAACGCCCCGGTGCTTGACTGCACCGCAGCAGGGGTTGCAGGCGGGGCACCGTCCGGGCCATGAATGCGCCTGACCGAGAGAGTGACGGATGGCGCGTTGTGTGGCAAAGCAGCACGGTCTGCCGCACACGGGCCAGGCTGTTTGCCCCTAAATACATTTTGCACACAGGGAGAATTCCATGAACCATGCACTGCCCGGAGGACACCAGCCCGGCTCTGCGCGAAAGTTTGCAACCGGGAGCTTCCGGTTCTTTCTGGTGCATTGCGCAGGCTGCCTT
>JAGOCN010000321.1 GCA_017998735.1 Giesbergeria sp. | reverse complement strand
GGGTGGTGGACACCGGGCTGACCTGATGTCCGTGCCCATGACCCCATCCACTCCCCTGCCTATGCCTATGCCCATGACCGCTTTCCTGTCGCCTGTGTCACCTGCCTTCGTGCTGCGCCTTGGCGTCGCGGCCATGGCTGCGGTGCTGGCGCTTTGCGCAGTGTCCGCCCAGGCGCAGCCACAGCCGCAGGTGCCTTTGTCCACGCCAGCGCAGTCCACCGTGCAGACCGCACCGGCGCCTTCTGCTGAAGAAGCGCGCTTGGCGGTGGCCCGCGAGCGTGCCCGGCAGCGCGCTGACATCGGGCTGCAGCGCCAGGCCACCGAGGCGGCATTCCAGCAAGGCCAGGCCGCGTGCTACCAGCGTTTTGCGGTGGAAGACTGCCTCAATGTCGAGCGGCGCCGTGCGCGCAAGGCCCATGCCCTGCTGGAGCAGCAGGAAACCACGCTGGACGAGGCGGAGCGCCGCGAGCGCGCCGCTCTGCGCCTGAAAGACATTGCGGGGCGCACCCCCGCGCCTGCAGTGCCGGCACCCTTTTCCGATGTGCGCAGCCCCGAGGTTGCAGTGGACGTGCTGCAGCAGGAGCGTGCCTTTGAAGCCCGGCAGCGCGCAGAGCGCCTGCAGCAAAAGCAGCAACTGCACCAGGCGCAGGTGGCAGAACAAATTCCCCAGCGCGCCGCTGCGGCTGAAAAGGCGCGCCAGCGCCTGGAAGAAAAACGCGCCGCCGCAGAACGCCGCCGCGCCCGTGCCTTGCAGGCCCAGCAGGAGCGCGCCGCTGCCGGCCGCAAGCCACCTGCTGCGCTGAGCCCGCCGCCATAAGGCGCTGGCCTTTCCGGCCTTCGTGCGTTTTCAGCCTTTCCAGTCTTGTTGCGGTTTTGAGGTTGCGGAATGCAGGGGGTGGCCAAAACGCTTTGGCCCTGACCGGCTTGCAGTCCGTTTGCTAAAAACTCTGGTTTTTGCTATTGAAAGAGGAGCTGCTGGCGCAGGCTGCACCTGCGCTGGAGGCACTTTTTGCCAAAAAACCGAAATTTGCAGCAAACCGGCTGACTGACTGTCTGCCTGCCTTCCAGCCAGCCAGCCGCTCACCCGCTCACCCGGTCACCCGGTCAGCCGGTCAGCCGGTCAGCCAGACACCGCTCCACGCAATCCGCACGGCCCATTCCGTGCGGTGCTTGTGGCCATGGCGGGGCGCCTGGCCTTGGCAATCTTCAGCTGGCCAATGCTTCGATCTTCACAATCACCAGCGACAGGTTGTCGCCCGAACCCTGGGCGCGCCGGCGTGCTTTTTCGATCAGGAACTCGGTGGCTTCGCGCGGTGTGAGGGCGTGCAGCACGGCAGCCAGCTCTTCGGGTGTGAAGTAGTGCCACAAGCCGTCACTGCAGGCCATGAAGACATCACCGGGCTGCACCCGCATGAGGGTCTGCAGGCTGATGGGCGGGTCGGCTTCGCTGCCCAGGCAGCCCACCAGCACGTTGGCATGGGGATGGTGCACAGCATCGGCCTCGCTGATTTCGCCCCGGTCCACCAGGCGCTGCACATACGAATGGTCGGCCGTGTGGCGCACCATGCGCCCGGCTTGAAAGTGGTAGATGCGCGAATCCCCTGCGTGCACCCAGTGGCAGTCGCCCTGCGGGTTGATCACGAAGGCCGCCACGGTGCTGTGCGGCTCCTGCTCGGCGGTGATGGCGGTCAGGCGGATCACCAGATGGGCGTCCTTTACCAGCTGCGTCAGCAGCAGGGCGCTGTCGTCGGTTTCCGGAGCGTAGCGCTCGAACAGCTGGCGCGCTGTCAGCATCACCTGGTCAGAGGCCTTGCGACCGCCACTGCGCCCCCCCATGCCATCGGCCAGCACCGCCAGAACGCAGCCGTTGTGGCGGGGGTGCGACAGCAGGGCCACCTGGTCCTGCTGGTAGACCCGGTCGCCTTTGTGGGTGCCTGTGGATGCAGTGATGCGGTAGGGGTTGGACATGCACAAAGCCAAGGTTAGAAAAAGAGGGGCGCAATGCAGCCCGCTGGGGCTGCTTCAGGAGGTGTTGAATGCGCTGTGCGCTGCCGGTTCAAAGCGCGCACGGGCAGTGCATATTATGGTTGTGCGCAGGGCCTGGCCTTGCTGCCTTGCAGGCACTGCCGGCACACCGGTTGCAGGACTGGGCTGGCGGTGGCCAGCCCCCTGCAAAAGCAGGCGCCCTGAAAACCCGCTGCCCCTTTGCTGCCCGACCCCCAACCAGCGGCTTTTTGCCCCGCACCACCCCCGAACAAAGGAGCCCGATGCACTTGCCCGATGCTGTTGTGCAGGCCTTTGCACCGCAAGGCCTGCTGTCGCACACGCAGCCTGGTTTTCAGCCCCGCGCCGGCCAGACCGAGATGGCGCTGGCCGTCGCCAGAACCATCGTCCACGGCGGAGCGCTGGTGGTGGAGGCCGGCACCGGCATCGGCAAGACCTTTGCCTACTTGGTGCCGGCGCTGCTGAGCGGCGAGCGGGTGCTGGTGTCCACGGCCACCAAGGCACTGCAGGACCAGCTGTTCACACGCGACCTGCCGGTGCTGGTGCAGGCGCTGGGCCTGCCGCTGCGCAGGGCGCTGCTGAAAGGGCGCAGCAGTTACCTGTGCCTGCACCGCATGCAAACCGCCCGCCAGAGCACCGTGCTGGCAGGGCCAAAATCCGGCGAAGCCAGCCGTACGCTGGCCCTGGTGGAACAGTGGGCGCAGGGCACGCGCACCGGCGATCTGGCCGAGATGCCGGCGCTGGACGAACGCTCGCCGGTCATTCCGCTGGTCACCTCGACCCGCGACAACTGCCTGGGCGCCCAATGCCCGCAGCTGGCGCAATGCCATGTGTACCAGGCGCGGCGCGAGGCATTGGCGGCCGATGTGGTGGTCATCAACCACCACCTGTTCTTTGCCGACCTGGGCGTGCGCGAATCGGGTGTGGCCGAGCTGCTGCCCAGCGTGCGCGTGGTGGTGTTTGACGAGGCCCACCAGCTCAACGAGATCGGCGTGCAGTTTCTGGGGCGGCAACTGGGCACCGGGCAGCTGCTGGACTGTGTGCGCGACCTGCTGGCCACCGGGCTGGACAGGGCGCGCGGGTTTGTCGACTGGCAGGCAGTGGCGGGCGCTCTGGAGCACGCCACGCGCGCGCTGCGCCAGGTGGCGGGCGGCCAGGGCCATCCCGGCAGCAGTGCCGGCGGCAGGGAAGGCCGCTGGACCGACAGCGCGCCCGACGGCGTGGACCCTGTGGCCTGGCACATGGCACTGGCGCAGCTGGCGCGTACCCTGCAGGCAGCGCTGCAGGCGGTGGGCGTGGTGCAGGAAAGCGCGCCCGACTTTGCGCGCCTGCAGGCACGCCTGGCGGCGCTGCTGCTGCGGGTGCAGCAGTTTGCCCAGCCCTGCAGCAGCG
>JAGOCN010000033.1 GCA_017998735.1 Giesbergeria sp. | reverse complement strand
GCTGATCGACATCGTGCTGCGCCAGCCCGAGGACGAACGCCGCTTCATCACCGACATTGCCAACGCCTACCTGTCCACGGCGTCTGGCCAGTCGATTCCGCTGGCGCAGATTGCCAAGCCGGTGCTGGCCTGGGAGCCGGGCGTGATGTGGCGCGAAAACCGCAACTACGCCATCACCGTGCAGGGCGAAGTGGTCGAGGGCCTGCAGGGCGCCACCGTGACCGAAGCGCTGCTGCCCGGACTGCGCAAGATCGAAGCCGCCTGGCGCGAGGCCGGGCAGGGCACCTACCGCATCGAGGTGGCCGGCGCGGTGGAGGAAAGCTCCAAGGGCTCGGCGTCGATTGCCGCCGGCATCCCGATCATGCTGTTCATCACCTTCACGCTGCTCATGCTGCAGCTGCACAGCTTCAGCCGCGCCATGCTGGTGTTCCTGACCGGACCGCTCGGCATTGCCGGGGTGGCGGGCGCGCTGCTGCTGCTGGGCCGGCCGTTCGGCTTTGTGGCGCTGCTGGGCGTGATTGCGCTGATGGGCATGATCCAGCGCAACTCGGTCATCCTGATCGACCAGATCGAGACCGACCGCGCGCGCGGCGTGCCTGCGTGGGACGCGATTGTCGAGTCTGCGGTGCGCCGCCTGCGGCCCATCGTGCTGACGGCGGCCGCCGCCGTGCTGGCCATGATTCCACTGTCGCGCAGCGTGTTCTGGGGGCCGATGGCGGTCGCCATCATGGGCGGGCTGATCGTGGCCACGGTGCTGACGCTGCTGGCGCTGCCAGCCATGTACGCCGCCTGGTTTCGCGTGCGCCGGCCCGAAGTTGCTGCCGTGCGGCCGTGAGCGGCATTTTCAAAAGGCTAAAATAGAACGTTCACCAGTTTCATGCAGCGGCAAGCCCTTTCTTGCCGCTGTCTGTTTTTTGATCGTGATGTGACCCGCGCGGGTGGCGAAATTGGTAGACGCACCAGGTTTAGGTCCTGACGCCTTCACGGGCGTGCCGGTTCGAGTCCGGCCCCGCGCACCACCCCCTTTTTTTGTGAAACCAGCCGAAAACGGCGCCGCTGCACCAGCAGCTGACACGTTTGCACCAACACCAGGAACAGCCATGGCCGTAACCGTTGAAACCCTTGAGAAGCTCGAGCGCAAGATCACGCTGAGCCTGCCCCTTTCCAGCATCCAGACCGAAGTGGATTCGCGCCTCAAGCGCCTGGCACGCACTGTCAAGATGGACGGTTTCCGTCCCGGCAAGGTGCCGATGAAGGTGGTGGCCGACCGCTATGGCTACTCGGTGCAGTACGAAGTGCTGAACGACAAGGTGGGCGAGGCCTTTGCCAGCGCCGCCAGCGAAGCCGAGCTGCGCGTGGCTGGCCAGCCGCGCATCACCGAAAAAGAAGGCGCGCCCGAGGGCGAGGTGACCTTCGACGCCGTGTTCGAGGTGTTTCCCGAAGTCAAGATTGCCGAACTGGCAGACGCCGAAATTGAAAGGTTCTCGGCCGAAGTGACCGACGACGCCATCGACAAGACCATTGACATCCTGCGCAAGCAGCGCCGCACCTTTGCCCAGCGCCCGCAGGACGGTGCCGCGCAGGACAGCGACCGCGTGACCGTCGATTTTGAAGGCAAGCTCGACGGCGAGCCCTTTGAAGGCGGCAGCGCCGAAGACTTCCAGTTCCTGGTCGGCGAAGGCCAGATGCTCAAGGAATTCGAGGAAGCCGTGCGCGGCATGAAGGTGGGCGAAAGCAAGACCTTCCCGCTGGCCTTCCCCGAGGACTACCACGGCAAGGACGTGGCCGGCAAGACGGCGGACTTCATGGTCACGCTCAAGAAGCTGGAAGCCGCCAACATGCCCGAAGTCAACGACGCGCTGGCCAAGTCGCTCGGCATTGCCGACGGCACCGTGGACGGTCTGCGTGCCGACATCAAGAAAAACCTGGAGCGCGAAGTCAAGTTCCGCGTGCTGGCCCGCAACAAGCAGGCCGTCATGGACGCGCTGCTGACCAAGGCCGAACTCGACCTGCCCAACGCCAGCGTGCAGGCGGAAATCGAGCGCCTGATGGAAGCGGCCCGCGCCGACCTCAAGCAGCGCGGCGTGAAAGACGCAGACAAGGCCGAGATTCCGGCCGATATCTTCCGCCCGCAGGCCGAGCGCCGCGTGCGCCTGGGCCTGGTGGTGGCCGAGCTGGTGCGTTCCAACGAACTCCATGCCAAGCCCGAGCAGCTCAAGGCCCACATCGACGAGCTGGCCGCCAGCTACGAAAAGCCCGAAGACGTGGTGCGCTGGTACTTTGGCGACCGCCAGCGCCTGGGCGAGGTTGAGGCCGTGGTGGTGGAAAACAACGTGGTCGATTTCGTCCTGGGCAAAGCCAAGGTGACCGACAAGGCCCTCACTTTCGACGAGCTGATGGGCCAGCAAGGCTGATGCCTGCGCACCACCACGGGCCTGCACAGGCCGGTGGCGGTGCAATCCCCTTGTCATCCGGGGCTTGTGCTTTGTCGCACAAGCCCCAATTCGTTTCTGGGTACAGTTCACCCTTCGACTGGAGAAACAATGAGCGCACTGGAAACACAGGCCCTGGGCATGGTCCCCATGGTCATCGAGCAATCGGGCCGTGGCGAACGGTCCTATGACATCTATTCACGCCTGCTCAAGGAGCGGGTGATCTTTCTGGTGGGCGAAGTCAACGACCAGACTGCCAACCTGGTGGTCGCGCAATTGCTGTTCCTGGAAAGCGAAAACCCTGAAAAGGACATTTCGTTCTACATCAATTCGCCCGGCGGCAGCGTCACGGCCGGCATGGCGATCTACGACACCATGAATTTCATCAAGCCGGACGTGTCCACGCTGTGCTGCGGTTTTGCCGCCAGCATGGGTGCCTTTCTGCTGGCCGCCGGCGCCAAGGGCAAGCGCTATTCGCTGCCGAACTCCAAGGTGATGATCCACCAGGTGCTGGGCGGCGCCCGGGGCCAGGCATCCGACATTGAAATCCATGCCCGCGACATCCTGCGCACCAAGGACCAGATGAACCGCATCCTGGCCGAGCGCACCGGCCAGCCGCTGGAAAAAATCCAGCGCGACACCGAGCGCGATTACTTTCTGACCGCCGACGAATCCAAGGACTACGGTCTGATCGACGAAGTCATCTCCAAGCGCCCTTGACAGCGCCCTTGAGCGCGGCTGCCACCGGCTTCGGGCACGCACCGTTTTCCTGCGGGAAGGCGGTGCGTGCCTTTGGTTATCATCGTTTCCCCTTTTCCAGCATTACAAGGCGTTGCCCCCATGGCCGATAAAAAAGGCTCTTCCAGCGAAAAAACCCTCTACTGCTCCTTCTGTGGAAAAAGCCAGCATGAAGTGAAAAAGCTGATTGCCGGTCCATCGGTTTTCATTTGCGACAAGTGCATCGGCCTGTGCAATGAAATCGTTCACGAAGAAGTGCCGCCGGAATCTGACGGCCCGGAAGGCCGCGACGAACTGCCCACGCCCAGCGAAATCAAGGCCAACCTGGACAACTACGTGATTGGCCAGGAGGCTGCCAAGCGCACGCTGGCCGTGGCGGTCTACAACCACTACAAGCGCCTGCGCTACAAGGACAAGGCAGGCAAGGACGATGTGGAGCTGAGCAAAAGCAACATTCTGCTCATCGGCCCCACGGGTTCGGGCAAGACGCTGCTGGCGCAGACGCTGGCACGCATGCTGGACGTGCCTTTTGTGATGGCCGACGCCACCACGCTGACCGAAGCCGGTTATGTGGGCGAAGACGTTGAAAACATCGTGCAAAAGCTGCTGCAAAGCTGCAACTACGAAGTCGAGCGGGCACAGCGCGGCATTGTCTACATCGACGAAATCGACAAGATTTCACGCAAGTCGGACAACCCCAGCATCACCCGCGACGTGTCGGGAGAAGGCGTGCAGCAGGCGCTGCTCAAGCTGATCGAAGGCACCATGGCCAGCGTGCCGCCCCAGGGCGGGCGCAAGCACCCGAACCAGGACTTCCTGCAGATCGACACCACCAACATCCTTTTCATTTGCGGCGGAGCCTTTGCCGGGCTGGAGAAAGTGATTGAAAACCGCACCGAAGCTTCAGGCATCGGTTTTGGCGCGGCAGTCAAAAGCAAGAAAGAACGTGCGCTGTCGGAAGTCTTCATGGACATCGAGCCTGAAGACCTGATCAAGTTCGGTTTGATTCCTGAATTGGTGGGGCGCATGCCGGTGGTGACCGCACTGACCGAACTGAGCGAAGACGCACTGGTGAAAATTCTCACCGAGCCCAAGAATGCACTGGTCAAGCAGTACGGCAAGCTGCTGGCCATGGAGGGCGCAGAGCTTGAAATCCAGCCATCGGCCCTGCAGGCAATTGCCCGCAAGGCGCTGGCCCGCAAGACCGGCGCGCGTGGCCTGCGCTCCATTTTGGAGCAGGCCCTGATTGGCACCATGTTCGATCTGCCCAATGCCAGCAACGTGGAAAAGGTGGTGATGGACGAAGCCACCATCAACGAGAACAAGCCGCCCTTGCTGATGTACCGCAAGGCTGCCAAAAAAGCCTGACCTGCCGAGGTTGAAACCTACAAGGCTGCGCCTGGCCTGCAGCCTTGGCTGCCTTTTTTCTTCCTGCAGCGTCCCTGGGCGCCGGCAGGTTGAAAAAGAGCGTCCGCGGCCCATATTCAATCCAGTTTCATGAGGATTTCCATGCCTGGACATACCCCCCTTCCCGCTACCCCCCTGTCACTGCCCCTGTTGCCGCTGCGCGACGTGGTGGTGTTCCCGCACATGGTCATTCCCTTGTTTGTGGGACGGCCCAAGAGCATCAAGGCGCTGGAGCTGGCCATGGAGGCCGACCGCACCATCATGCTGGTGGCGCAAAAGGCCGCTGCCAAGGACGACCCGTCGGTGTCCGACATGTTCGAGGTCGGCTGTGTTTCCACCATCCTGCAGATGCTCAAGTTGCCCGATGGCACCGTCAAGGTGCTGGTCGAAGGCCAGCAGCGAGCCCGTGTGGACACGATTGAAGATGCCGAAACGCACTTCAGCACCACTGTCACGCCCATGGAGCTGGACAGCACCGAGCACAAGCCCAGCGAAATCGAGGCGCTGCGCCGTGCGGTGATGCAGCAGTTTGACCAGTACGTCAAGCTGAACAAGAAAATTCCGCCGGAAATCCTCACCTCCATTTCCAGCATTGATGACTCGGGCCGTCTGGCCGACACCATTGCCGCGCACCTGCCGCTGAAGCTGGAAAACAAGCAATCGGTGCTGGACCTGTCCGATGTCAAGGCGCGGCTGGAAAACCTGTTTGACCAGCTGGACCGGGAAGTGGACATCCTGAATGTCGACAAGAAGATCCGCGGCCGCGTGAAGCGGCAGATGGAAAAGAACCAGCGCGATTTCTACCTCAACGAGCAGGTCAAGGCCATCCAGAAAGAGCTGGGCGAAGGCGAGGACGGCGCTGACCTGGAAGAGGTGGAGAAAAAGATCAGGCAGGCCAAGATGCCGGCCGAAGCGCGCAAAAAGGCCGAGGGCGAACTCAAGAAGCTCAAGCTGATGTCGCCCATGTCGGCCGAGGCCACAGTGGTGCGCAACTACATTGATGTGCTGCTGTCGCTTCCCTGGAACAAGAAAACCAAGATCAAGCACGACCTGGCGCTGGCCGAAGAGGTGCTGAACGAAGACCACTACGGTCTGGAGAAGGTCAAGGACCGCATCCTGGAATACCTTGCAGTGCAGCAGCGCGTGGACAAGGTCAAGGCCCCCATCCTGTGCTTGGTGGGCCCTCCGGGCGTGGGCAAGACCTCGCTGGGACAGTCGGTGGCCAAGGCAACCGGGCGCAAGTACGTGCGCGTGGCCCTGGGCGGCATGCGCGACGAGGCTGAAATTCGTGGCCACCGCCGCACCTACATCGGTGCCATGCCAGGCAAGATTTTGCAGAACCTGGGCAAGGTGGGCACGCGCAACCCGCTGTTCCTGCTGGACGAAATCGACAAGCTCGGCACCGACTTCCGGGGCGACCCGGCGAGCGCGCTGCTGGAGGTGCTGGACCCCGAGCAGAACCACACCTTTGGCGACCACTATGTCGAGGTGGACTTTGACCTGAGCGATGTGATGTTTGTTGCCACGTCCAACTCCATGAACATTCCGGCAGCCTTGCTGGACCGCATGGAGGTGATTCGCCTGTCCGGTTACACCGAAGACGAAAAGACCCGCATCGCCATCAAGTACCTGCTGCCCAAGCAGATGAAGAACAACGGCGTGAAGGACGAAGAGCTGGAAATCACCGAGTCGGCCGTGCGCGACATGGTGCGCTACTACACACGCGAAGCCGGGGTGCGTTCGCTGGAGCGCGAACTGGCCAAGATCTGCCGCAAGGTGGTCAAGGGCCTGCTGCTCAAGAAGCTCACGCCCAAGGTGGTGGTGGCGGCCGACGATCTGCCCGAGTTTCTGGGTGTGCGCAAGTACACCTATGGCTCGGCGGCAAACGCCAACCAGGTGGGCCAGGTGGTGGGCCTGGCATGGACGGAAGTGGGCGGCGACCTGCTGACCATCGAAGCCGTGACCATGCCCGGCAAGGGTGTCATCACCCGCACCGGTTCGCTGGGCGATGTGATGAAGGAGTCGGTGGAGGCCGCACGCACGGTGGTGCGCAGCCGCGCCCGCGCGCTGGGCATCAAGGACGAGGCGTTCGAGAAAAAGGACGTGCACATCCATGTGCCCGATGGCGCCACGCCCAAGGACGGCCCCAGTGCCGGAGCGGCCATGGCGACGGCTTTCGTGTCGGCGTTGACGGGCATTCCGGTGCGCGGCGATGTCGCCATGACGGGTGAAATCACGCTGCGTGGCGAAATCACAGCCATTGGCGGTCTGAAGGAAAAGCTGCTGGCCGCTTTGCGGGGCGGCATCAAGACCGTGCTCATCCCGGAAGAAAATGCCAAGGACCTGCAGGAGATTCCAGACAACGTGAAGCAGGGGCTGGACATCGTGCCGGTGCGCTGGATCGACAAGGTGCTGGAACTGGCGCTGGAACGCCACCCGGTGCCCCTGACCGATGAAGAGGTGGCAGCGGCTGCTGCAGCCACCTCTGTGGCAGCGGCGGCGCTGGCCGAGAAAACGGTGCCTGCGGTCACATCGATAAAACATTGAGGCAATGCCTGGAGCCGCAAAAATTTGCGCTACAATGCATGCACCGATGCAAACGCGTTGTACAATGCGCGGCTTAGGTAAAATGCGGGAATAGCTCAGTTGGTAGAGCGCAACCTTGCCAAGGTTGAGGTCGAGAGTTCGAGACTCTTTTCCCGCTCCAGATTTCAAAAAGGGAAGCGCAGGCTTCCCTTTTTGTCAAGGACTTCACGGTTTTCTGGCGCGGTAGCAAAGCGGTTATGCCCCGGATTGCAAATCCGGTTAGACCAGTTCGACTCTGGTCCGCGCCTCCAGACAACGGGTGGTTTTCAAGGATTCAAAAAAATTGCACGGGCAATGAAAATCCAAAAAAACTGCCTTATAATTTGCGGCTTGCCAGCCAGCGTTGATGAAAAATTTCAACAGCGCACACAGGCAAATGCGGGAATAGCTCAGTTGGTAGAGCGCAACCTTGCCAAGGTTGAGGTCGAGAGTTCGAGACTCTTTTCCCGCTCCAGTTCTCAAAGGGAAGCTTCGGCTTCCCTTTTTCTTTGGGCGGATGCCTTTGCATTCGCACTTGCAATGGCAACGCCCGGCAGGTTTCGGCATTGCACGCCAGTGCTGGCCGGGTTACGCTCTGCAGGCAAGGCGCGGTTCCATTCTGCGGCATGCCCCGATGGTGAAATTGGTAGACACTGCGGACTTAAAATCCGCCGCTTTCCTGAAAAGGGGCGTGCCGGTTCGACCCCGGCTCGGGGCACCACTGAGATTCAATCATGTCAAATTACAACGCTCCTTTCGAAATCCATGTCCACGGCCAGGTGGCCCTGCGGCCCGAGGCCGGGTATGAGCAGCTGCAGGAAGCGCTCAAGCCCCTGTGGAAATACGCCGGAGCCCGTTCCCTGGCCGATGGCGCCATCAGTGCCTACGAAGAAGAGCCCGGCATCCAGTTCGACGCCAAGGAGCACACGCTGCAAATCTGCTGGACGGTGCGCGGCGACGACGACTTTCGCCAGTCGCTGGACGAGATGTGCATGAACCTCAATGAACTGGCGCAGGAAGGCGCGGCCATTGAAGTGACGTTCTACGACGCCGACTTCGATGAGGACGAGGAAGAAGACGACAGCGAATCGCGCGACGACTTCCTGATGCTGTTTGTCGGCCCCACCCCGGCGGCCATCATGCAGGTGCAGCGCGACCTGCTGGTGCAGGACGTGGTGAACATGATGGAGCGCCATTTTGACGGCGCCGAGCTCGGCGGTGTGGTGGCAGAAATCGACCGCCTGTTCAGCGAGCGTTTCGACGCCTTGGTCAATTCGCTGGAAATCGGCAAGCCGCCACGTGGCCCCGGCGGTTCGGGTTCTGGCGGCAGCCACGGCGGTGGCCGCCGTCCGCGCCATCTGCACTGAGCCGGTGGCGCAGCCGGCCCGGTGACATGTTTTGCGGCATTTCGCCGGACCTGTTGTCTGACATCTGCTGTCTGACGCCGGAACACTTCCCGCCATGCATTCCGCAGACTTTCCCTATTTGCGCGCCTACCCCCAGGCGCTGCAGGACCAGGTGCGCAGCCTGCTGTCCACTGACGGGCCGGCCAGCCTGGGCGCGCTGCTGCTGCGCAAATACCCGCAAAACCATGCAGTGCGCACCGACAAGGCGCTGTACCAGTACACCACCGAGCTGAAAAACCGCCATCTGCGCAACGCGCCGGCGGTGAACAAGGTGCTGTTTGACAGCAAGATCCATGTAGTGCGCAATGCGCTGGGGCTGCACACCAGTGTCTCGCGTGTGCAGGGCAGCAAGCTGGCCGCAGCCAGGCACGAGATCCGCGTGTCGGCATTGTTCAAACAAGTGCCTGACGAGTTCCTGCGCATGATCGTGGTGCATGAACTTGCACACCTGCGCGAGCGCGACCACAGCAAGGCTTTCTACCAGTTGTGCGCGCACATGGAACCGCACTACCACCAGTACGAATGGGACGTGCGCCTGTACCTGACGCATGTGGAGCGCACGGGCGAGAAGCTGTGGGTGCCAGGCGCAATCTGAACGCGGTCCGGGCTGGCAGCCACTGCAGCTCAGACAAATTCGGGTGCTATTGAAATAATAGCTGCTGGCGCAGGCTCAGCCTGCGCTGGAGGCCGATTTGACTGTTATTTGTACAAGGTCTGGCACAGTGACCTGGTGGCAGTGCTCTGCCGGCCATTGCAGCCAGCGTGCGGTGGCGTTCTGCAACGGGGCCAGTGCCCCGGTGGTGAGCAGCATCGGCAATGGCGCCAAACCCTGGTTCTGGCCCTCGGGCACCAGCGTGCCGGCAGCTTGCAGCAGGCGCCGGGTCTGGCGCGCTACGGCACCGCCGGTGGACAGAATCTGCACCTGCGCGCCCACCAGTTGCTGCAGCAGCGGCTGCACAAAGACATAGTGCGTGCAGCCCAGCACCAGAGTGTCGATTTCGCCTGGCGCGCTGCCAAAGCGCCCCAGCGCAGCGGTGTAGCGCGCGCACAGCACGCCTGCTTCGCTGGCCAGCAGGTCGGCAGGGTCTGAGCCGCCTTCGCTGCCCTGAACTTTGCCCGCCTCGCTGGCTAGCACCTGCGCGGTGCTGCGCTCAATGGCGTGCGCCAGCCCATCGCAGGGCTGCACGCTGAACCGTGCCTGCCCTTGCAGCGACGCCAGCAGCCTGCCGAACTTGGCGCTGGTGAGCGTGCTGCGCGTGCCCAGCACGCCGATGTGCCCGGTGCGGCTGGCGGCCACGGCAGGTTTGAGCGCCGGCTCCACGCCCACCAGCGGCAGGCCGGGGTAGCGCGTCCGCACTTCATGGATGGCGGCTGCCGTGGCGGTGTTGCAGGCCACCACCAGTGCCTTGGTGCCATGCTGCGCCTGCAGATAATCGGCAATGGCATGGCTGCGCGCGGCCACAAACGCGTCGCCCCGGGCATCGCCATAGGGTGCGTTGGCACTGTCAGCCAGGTAGACAAAACGCTCGTGCGGCAGTTCGGCGCGCAGCGCCTGCAGCACGCTCAGGCCGCCCACGCCGCTGTCAAACACCCCGATGGGCTGGTGCTGGAGTGCGGTCATGGCTGGGGCTGTGCGGGGCAAAGTGAAAGGATGTTTGCTGCTGCCGGGCAAGCCACCCCACAGGGGATGTGACCGGCAGCAGGGCAGAGCAGACAGTGTTCGGGTGTTACACCGCTGCCAGTTCAATGCCCTTGAATTCGCCCGTGGCAATGCGCTGCTGCCATTCGGCCGGGCCGGTGTTGTGCACGCTGGTGCCGCCGGCATCGACCGCCACCGTGACCGGCATGTCCACCACATCGAATTCGTAGATGGCTTCCATGCCCAGGTCGGCAAAGCCCACCACTTCGGCATGCTTGATGGCCTTGGACACGAGGTAGGCGGCGCCGCCCACCGCCATCAGGTAAGCGCTCTGGTGCTGCTTGATGGACGCAATGGCGGTCGGGCCACGCTCGGCCTTGCCCACCATGGCAATCAGTCCCGTTTGCGCCAGCATCATGTCGGTGAAGCCGTCCATGCGCGTGGCGGTGGTCGGGCCGGCAGGTCCCACGGCTTCGCCCGCCACCGGGTCGACTGGGCCAACGTAGTAGATGACGCGGTTGGTGAAGTCCACCGGCAGCTTTTCTCCCCTGGCCAGCATGTCCTGGATGCGCTTGTGCGCGGCGTCGCGGCCGGTCAGCATCTTGCCGTTCAGCAGCAGCGTGTCGCCGGGCTTCCAGCTGGCGACCTCTGCCTTGGTGAGGGTGTTGAGGTCCACCTTCCTGCTTTTGTTGTAGTCGGGCGCCCAGTCGATCCTGGGCCACAGGTCGAGGCTGGGCGGGTCCAGGTAGACCGGGCCGGAGCCGTCCATCACAAAG
>JAGOCN010000320.1 GCA_017998735.1 Giesbergeria sp. | reverse complement strand
GCCAGGCGCCTGCCCGACTTGGCGCACGCCACCCTGGCCGCGTTTCAGGGCCAGGGCCACCACCACCCCGTCATCGACCAGATCGTTGCCCTGATCGACCAGCGCTGCGCCCTCACCATTCGGCGCCTCATGGCACAGCCGACAGAAGGTGCTGCTTAGGTCACCTGTGCGCTTTTCACCTTTCACCAGATGCGCCGGATTTTTCAGCCTGCCGTATTTTTTGCAGAAAGCGCTGAATTTCGCTATTGAATAAGGAGCTGCTGGCGCAGGCTGCGCTTGGGCTGGAGGCGCTTTTTACCTTATTTTTGGCATGGCCCAGGTAGGTCGCGGCGGGCTGTCTGCGAACGCAGCGCCCAGCATTCCGTCAATGGGAACCAGCCCGAGTTTCTCTGCGCGAAATCGTGATCTGACCTCCATTGCCTGCAGCGGTAGCGGTGCCGGTCCGGTTCCCAGCGGACCGGTCCGCCGGCCAGCCAGAAACCGCGCAGGCCACCCACCCGGCAAGTTCGCGACCCCGCCAGCCAGCAGCCACCAGCCAGCACAGGTCGGCTGCCAGACTGTGGGTTTTCAGCCCTGCAGCGGCGCGCTGGCCAGGCCGGCCACTTCGCGCAGGGCGCGTTCAAACACCTCCACCGGCTGGCCGCCGGAGACCAGGTGCTGGCGGTCCAGGATGATGGCCGGCACCGAGCGGATGCCGGCGTCCAGAAACTGCTTTTCGCGCCGGCGCGTGGCGTCGGCGCAGGCATCGGTGGCCAGAATATCGCGTGCCTGGTCGCGGTCCAGGCCGGCCTCGCCCGCCAGGCGCACCAGCACCTCGGGGTCGGAGGGGTTTTCGCCATCGGTCAGGTAGGACTTGAGCAGCGCTTTTTTCAGCGCCAGCTGCTGCGCCGGGCCTTGCAGTTCGGCCCAGTGCAGCAGGCGGTGCGCGTCAAAGGTGTTCCAGACGCGGCTGCGGCGGTCGGGGTCAAAGGTGAAGCCGACAGCGGCGCCGCGCTCGCGGATCACTTCGGCATTGGCGCGTGCCTGCTCGGCAGTGATGCCGTATTTTTCTGTCAAATGCTCCATCGTGTCCTGGCCTTCAGGGCCCAGCTGCGGGTTCAGTTCAAAGGGCTGAAAGTGCAGTTCGGCGGTGATGCCGGGCGCCACCCGCGCCAGCGCGGCCTGCAGCGCGCCCAGGCCGACGGCGCACCAGGGGCAAGCCACGTCAGAGACAAAGTCGATGCGCAGGGTGGCCTCTGAAGCGACCGCAGGGGCCGGGGCGGCTGCGGCGGAAGGGGCTGTAGTGGCTGGAGTGGCAGAGGAGGAGGGGTTGGTAGGGGTCATGGCGTTCATTCTTCATGGCGCGGCGCGCCCTGTCTGGAACAGGGTTTTGGCGCGATGCGGCGGGTGGCCTGGGGGTGGACCGTGGTTGGCCCTTGGCCCTGTGGCCGGGGCCAGCGGGTTCAGCCGCCGTGGATGGCGGCGGCCACGATCAGGCTGATCCCTAAGCACATGGCGGCCACCACGGTGGCCAGGGCGCGGTTCTGCTTTTCGACGATTTCGCGCCACAGGTCGTGCGGGGTGATCTTGTCGATCAGCACAAAGCACAGCCAGAAGATGGCCACGCCGATCAGCGCGTACAGGATGGAGCCAAAAAATGCGGCGGGCCGCAGCCAGTCAAGTTCCATGGGGAAACACCTCCGAAATTGAAAAAAGGCCATTTGAGGGCGGGCCGGCCCACTTGTCATTTGTCACTGGTCACTTGTGGCCTCCGCCGCTGGTGTAGCCGCCCATGGAGCCGCCCGAGCTGCGGTAGGCGCCGCCCGACGACCCCGAGCAGTTGCCCATCATGGCCATGACCACGATCAGCACAAACACCAGCAGCACCACGCTGCCCATGCCCAGGCCGCTGGCGGCAACAAAGGGGCCGGGGTCGTCACGCTGCAGCAATGCCGCCTGGTCGGTCAGCCCGAAGGCCTTGGCCACGGCGGCGCTGGCCAGCCGGTCACCCGAGGACCAGGTGATTTCGCTTTCGCTCTGCTCCATCGACAGCAGGCCCTGGGCGTTGGCAAAGTCGCGGTTGAAGGTGGTCTGGCCGCGTGTGACCTGCCAGTAAAACTCGCCCAGCACATAAGTGGTGGTGGCGTCGTAGCTGCTTTGCAGCGCGTAGGTGTTGCCCAGGTAGGTGGCGCTGCGCTGGTTGCTGGCCAGCTGCGGCGCGCCAGTGGTGGGGCGCACCATGCTCCAGCCGTCGTCGGAATCGACCAGAAAGGCGAAACCGCGCTGGCGGTGGTAGAGCAGGTATTCGCTCCATTCAAAGGCCTCTTCGCTCTCGTCTTCCTGTTCGCCATCCTCGTCGGGGCCGAACACGCTGAAGTTCACCTGAACCAGCTTCCTGCCAGCGGGCTTGCCGCCGCTGCCCGGTTCCTGGCCCCGGCGCTGCTGGAACCCGACCACCTGCCAGTCCACACCCTGCAGCGTGCCGCGCCGGCCCAGGGCAATGACCGGGCGCACGGGCGCGCGCTGCTCGGCCACCAGCAGTTCCTGGCCCACGCCGCTGGTGAGGTCGATCAGGCTTTTGCAACTGGGGCAAGTGATGCTTTTGCTGCTGGAGAGCTTGACCAGCACCGGCGCGCCGCAGTGCGGGCAGCTGAACTGGCGTGCTTCTTTTTCTTCCTTGACCGATTCGTCTTTGAGGCCCTGCAGCTGCAGGTCTTCGAGCTGCACGGCGCGCCCGCGTGCGGCCTGCGGCGGATCGCTGCTGTAGTCGATGGACAGCACCTCGCCGTCGCTGCTGCGCAGTTCCACCATGCCAAAGGGCTGGCCCAGCGGCGGCAGCTGCGGCAGTTCGCCCTGTGCCGAGCGCAGATGCACCGGGCCGCTGAAGGCCACGCTGTAGGGCTTGCCGTTGATGGCGGTGGTGGTGCCCAGTTGAAAGCGCTCCACATCGGGCAGCGGGCGGCCGTCGTCCAGGGGCTGCGTGAAGACATAGGCGCCGTTGTCCTCGCCCAGCGTGGCCAGCGTGCCGTCTTCAAGGAACGCCACCCATTCGCTCCAGACGCCGGCCTCGCTCTGGTACTGCAGCCGGCCAATCAGCGTGAAGGATTGTTCTGCCTGGCCATCGAGCGCAATGCGGCCACTGGCCATCAGCTGCAGCGGGCTGTGGTCGTCAAACAGCTCGCCCATGGTGCCAATGCGCGACAGCACCTCGCCGCTGCGCACCACGGTGCTTTGGCAATAGGGGCAGATGGCGTAGGCGGACTGCGCGCTTTGGAACTCCACCGGCGCGCCGCAGCCGGGGCAGGGCGCGCGGTAGGTGCGCTGGGTGGCGCTGGTCGCCATGGATCTGATGGAGGGTGTTTTTGGCCTCTAGCGCTTATTTCATAAGCACTAGCAGCTATAAAAAAATGAGTTCAGAT
>JAGOCN010000319.1 GCA_017998735.1 Giesbergeria sp. | reverse complement strand
CGGCTCCAGCGGCACGCAAGGCGAAAACCGCGCCACCGAAATTGGCGAGATTGCGCGCGGGTTGAAGATGCTGGCCAAGGAGCTGCAATGCCCGGTGATTGCACTCTCGCAGCTCAACCGCAGCGTGGAAACGCGCACCGACAAGCGGCCGATGATGTCGGACCTGCGGGAATGCGTGACCGGAGACACGCTGGTCTGGCTGGCCGATGGCCGGCGCGTGCCGATTGACGATCTGGTCGGGCAGCGGCCCTGGGTGCATGCCGTGGGTTCCAACCAGAAACTGGTGCAGGCGCAGTCCGATCGGGTCTGGAAAGTGGGTGATAAGCCAGTGCTGCAGGTGCACCTGGCCAGTGGGCGCAGCATCCGCGCCACGGCGCAGCACCGTTTTCTGACCGGTTCGGGCTGGCAGGAACTCAAGTCCATTGCGCCCGGTGACCGGCTCGCCCTGGCGCGCAAGATTCCACAGCCTGCCCAGTGCACACCCTGGCCCGAACATGCGCTGATTTTGCTGGCGCAGCTGGTGGGCGATGGCAGCTACCTGAGCGGCCAACCCCTGCGCTACACCACTGCCAGCGAGGACAACAGCCTGGCCGTCACGGTAGCGGCCCAAGCAATGGGTTCCACGGTGCGGCGCGTGGCGGGGCGGGGACGATGGCACCAGTTGGTGATCGGGGGCAATGGCAACCGCTGGCACCCGGCAGGTGTCGGCGCCTGGCTTAAGGCACTGGGGGTGTTTGGGCAGCGCTCGCACGAAAAATGCCTGCCGCCGGGGTTGCTTCAACTGGACGATGCTTCGATCGGGCTGTTTCTGCGCCACCTCTGGGCCACGGACGGCTGCATCCATGTGCGTCCCGCAGAGCAACGGGGCGGCCACCGCATCTACTTTGCCACCTGCAGCGAAAGGCTGGCGCGGGGTGTGGCGGCCTTGCTGCTGCGCTTGGGCATCGTGGCGCGCCTGCGCGGCATGGTCCAGGCCGGGTCGCAACATCTGCTGTGGAATGTGGACATCAGCGGTGCCACGGCGCAGCGGCATTTTCTGACCGTGGTCGGCGCTTTTGGCCCGCGCTCTGCACCCGCGCAGGCGCTGCGCCAGCGACTGGAAGGCGTGCAGAGCAACACCCATGTGGACACCCTGCCCAATGAAGTGTTCGCCCAGGTGCGCGCGCAGATGGCCGAACAAGGCATCAGCCAGCGCGCCATGGCCGGACTGCGCCAGACGGCTTACGGCGGTGCATCGCATTTCAGCTTTGCGCCCTCCAGAGCGGTGCTGACCGACTGTGCCCAGCACCTGGGCAGCCCCGAACTGCTCGCCTGGGCAGAGTCCGACCTGTTCTGGGACCAGGTGGTGCGCATCGAGCCGGCAGGCACTGAAGCAGTCTATGACCTGACCGTGCCCGGTCCGGCCTGCTGGATTGCCAATGACGGCATCGTCACGCACAACTCGGGAGCGATTGAGCAGGATGCAGACATCATCATGTTCATCTACCGGGACGACTACTACAACAAGGACAGCAAGGAGCCGAACGTGGCCGAGATCATCATTGGCAAGCAGCGCAATGGCCCGACCGGCACGGTGAAACTGTTCTTTCAGAAGTCGCAAACGCGCTTTGAAAGCCTGGCGATGGGCTCCAGCAGCGACTATTGAGCGTGTGCCCAGCCTGCAAGTGTGAGGCCGTTTTGGTGCTGTTTTTGCTTTTTCCTCCTCTGGGAAAAGGCCGGATGGGTGTCAGCGGCGCTGGCATCGGCGCGCTGACAGGGCGGCAACACCGCGCAATCAGGTTTCTGAAAAACCGCTTTCAACACTCCTGATTTGATAGCTGCTGGCGCATGCTGGGCATGGGCTGGAGGCCTTTTTGGCATAAAAAAGCTCAGCAACTACCCTGTGCTGGGGTTTTTGCCTGTGAACCCTGGGCCTTCTGGCTTTCCAGCCTGCAGGCTTGCAGGCTTGCAGGTCTCTGGCCCTGCCTACAGCTTCTTCACCAGCACCTGGCTTTTGCGGTCCCAGTTGTATTTGCGCTTGCGCGCTTCGGGCAGCCATTCGGGGTCCACCTGCACAAAGCCGCGCTTGATGAACCAGTGCATGGTGCGTGTGGTCAGCACAAACAGGCTTGAGAGTCCCATGGCGCGGGCACGCTGTTCCACGCGTTTCAAGACCTTTTCACCATCGCCCTGTCCCTGGCTTTGGGGCGAGACGGTCAGCGCCGCCATTTCGGCGGTCTTCGCTTCGGGATAAGGGTAGAGCGCAGCGCAGGCAAAGATCACGCCGTCGTGCTCGACGATGGTGTACAGGTTGGCATCGCGCTCAATCTCGGTGCGGTCGCGCTTGACCAGCGTGCCGTCGTTCTCGAACGGCTCGATCAATTGCAGGATGGCGCCCACGTCGTCGCTGGTGGCTTCGCGCAGCTCTTCCAGTTTCTCGTCCACCACCATGGTGCCGATGCCGTCGTGCTCGTAAATTTCCAAAAGCAGCGAGCCGTCCAGCGCAAACGGCAGGATGTGGCTGCGCTCCACGCCGGCCTTGCAGGCGGTCACGCAGTGCTGCAGGTAAAAACCGGTGTCGGTGGGCCGCTCGGCGCGCGGCAGGTTGCGCAAGAGCGCTTCGGCCTGGGCCAGGGGCAGCTCGGTGTCGATGGGGTTGTCTTCGCCAGGCAGCTGCAGCGGGTCGACGCGGATGCCGGGCACCTCGGTCAGAAAAATCAGCTTGTCGGCCTGCAGCGCGGCGGCCACGCTGGTGGCCACTTCTTCCATCGCCAGATTGAACGCCTCGCCCGTGGGTGAAAAACCAAACGGCGAAATCAGCACCATGGCGCCAAAGTCCAGTGAATGCACGATGCTGGCCACGTCCACCTTGCGCACCACGCCGGTGTGCTTGAAGTCCACGCCGTCCACAATGCCCACCGGCCGCGCGGTCAGAAAGTTGCCCGAAATCATGCGCACCTTGGCGTCGGCCATGGGCGTGTTCGGCAGGCCCTGGCTGAAGGCGGCTTCAATCTCGTAGCGCAGCTGGCCGGCCGCTTCCTGCGCCGAATCGAGCGCCACCGTGTCGGTGATGCGCATGCCCTGCGAGTAGTGCGCCGCGTGCCCCTTGGCTTCGAGCTGCTCGCCCACCTGCGGCCGGAAACCATGCACCAGCACGATCTTCACGCCCATCGCCTGGATCATCGACAGGTCCTGCGCAATGCTGTGCAGCTTGCCGGCGGCAATCGCTTCGCCGGTCAGCCCGATGACAAAGGTCTGGTTGCGAAACTTGTGGATGTACGGCGCCACCGAGCGGAACCAGGGAACAAAGGTGAAGTTGAAAACGGTGGACATGCGCCTTGAATGTGAAAAAGCCCCGTGAATGCCAAAAAGGCCGGGGCTGGGATAATTCCTAATTCTCTACGAAGTTGCCACCTTGTCTGCAC
>JAGOCN010000318.1 GCA_017998735.1 Giesbergeria sp. | reverse complement strand
AGCTGCCCCGGAAACTTGTCCTTGTGCGCCGACAGGCCGACCCGGTCCAGCATCTTCAGGCCGCGCTTGTTGGCTTCGTCGGCGCTGCGGCCCAGCACCTTGATCTGCGCAATCGTCAGGTTCTCGGTCACCGACAGGTGCGGAAACAGCTCGAAATGCTGGAACACCATGCCGACGCGGCTGCGCAGCTGGGGCAGGTTGGTCTTGGGGTCGTGCACCGGCACGCCATCGACCCAGATTTCGCCCTTCTGAAAGGGTTCGAGCGCGTTGATGGTCTTGATCAGCGTTGACTTGCCCGAGCCGGACGGCCCGCACACCACCACCACCTCGCCTTTTTCAATGTTGGTGGAGCAATCGGTCAGCACCTGAAAACTGCCGTACCACTTGGAAACGTTCTTGAGTTCGATCATTGCAATTCTTTCCACAGGCCGCCTCAGCGGATGATGGCAATCTTTCGGTGCAGGCGCTTGACCATCCACGACAGCGCAAAGCACATCACGAAGTAGACAACCGCAGCGGCCAGGTAGGCCTCGATGGGCCGGCCGTAGTTCTTGCCCGCCACCTCGAAGCCCTTGAGCATGTCGTAGGCACCAATGGCATACACCAGCGAGGTGTCCTGGAACAGGATGATGGTTTGCGTCAGCAGCACCGGCAACATGTTGCGAAACGCCTGCGGCAGGATGACGATCTTCATGTTCTGGCTGTAGGTCATGCCCATCGCCTGGCCGGCAGCCACCTGCCCGCGCGAAACCGACTGGATGCCGGCGCGCATGATTTCACTGAAATACGCGGCCTCGAACGCGATGAAGGTGATAAAGGCGGACAGTTCGGCGCCAATCGGCCGGCCAATCAGGGCCGGCATCAGCAAGAAGAACCACAAGATCACCATCACCAGCGGAATGCTGCGCATGCCGTTGACGTAGATCACCGCCGGCGCGGCCAGCCAGCGCTTGCCCGACAGCCGCATCAGCGCCAGCACCGTGCCCAGCAGCACCCCGCCCAGCGTGGCCACCACCGTCAGCGTGACGCTGAAGTACAGGCCCTTGAGCACGAAATTGCTGATCAGCTCCCAGTTGTAGAAGGAAAAGTCAAGGTTGAGGTTCATGCTCAGTGCCCTCCACCGGCGCCGCTGGCCACCACCAGGCCGGGCACGCTGACGCGCTTTTCAATGAACGCCATGATGCGGTTGATGGCCAGGGCAGACACCACATACAGCGCCGTGACCGCCAGGTAGACCTCGACGCCGCGCGCGGTTTCTTCCTGCGCCTGCATGGCAAACATGGTCAGTTCGGCCACCGACACGGCAAACGCCACCGACGAGTTCTTGAAAATGTTCATGGTCTCGCTGGTCAGCGGCGGCACGATGATGCGAAACGCTGACGGCAGCAGGATGTAGCGGTAGCTTTGGAAGGTGCTGAAACCCATCGCCATGCCGGCATAGCGCTGGCCGCGCGGCAGCGTCTCAATGCCGGAGCGCACCTGCTCGGCAATGCGCGCCGATGTGAACAGCCCGAGCGCAAACACCACCAGCACAAAGCCCGGCACCCCCTGCAGCACCGGAAAGATGGTCGGCAGCACGTGGTACCACAGGAACAACTGCACCAGGAGCGGAATGTTGCGAAACAGCTCCACCCAGGCATTGCCCAGCCGCACCACCCAGGGCCTGCCCTCCAGCGTGCGCACGGTGCCCACCAGGGTGCCCACCAGCAGCGCCAGCAGCAGCGAGAGCAGCGACACCGACACAGTCCACCCCCAGGCGGACAGCAGCCAGTCCAGGTAAGTGACGTCGCCGCCCTTGCCAAAGCAGCCCTGCACGACCTCGCGGTCCAGTGTGTCTTCGCAGAACACCTGCCAATCCCAGGCCATAGGATGTCCTTTCTGTGTTTAACGCAGCGATCTGCCCTGAAGGCGCTGGCAGCAAATGGACTTTGCTGCAGCGGACAAGGCATTCACCACAAAAAAACCCCCCTCAAAGCCAGGGCCTGAAGGGGGCGCTGCCGGCAATTGCCAGTTACTTGCTGGCGTAGTCTTCCATCGGCTTGTCGTTGGGCGCGCCCCAGGCCTGCTTGGTGGCGTCGGACAGGGGCAGACCGACCTTGGTGTTGGTCGGCGGAATGGGCTGCATGAACCACTTGTCGTACAGCTTGGCCAGCGAACCGTCGGCAATCTGGCGCTTGATGGAGTCGTCCACCGCCTTCTTGAAGGCCGGGTCGTCCTTGCGCATCATGCAGGCGATGGGTTCGACCGACAGCACTTCGCCGACGATGTGGAAATCGGCCGGGGCCTTGGCCTTGGAGATGTTGGCGGCCAGGATGGAGCCGTCCATCACGAAGGCATCGGCGCGGCCGGTTTCCAGCAGCAGGAAGCTGTCGGCGTGGTCCTTGCCCAGCACTTCCTTGAAGTCGATGCCGCCGGCGCGCTCGTTCTTGCGCAAGGTCTGCACCGAGGTGGTGCCGGTGGTGGTGGCCACGGTCTTGCCGTTCAGGTCCTTGATGCCCTTGATGCCGGAATTGGTCTTGGTGGCAATGCGCACCTCTTCCACGTAGGTGGTGACGGCAAAGGCGACGTCCTTGGCACGCGAACGGTTGTTGGTGGTCGAGCCGCATTCCAGGTCCACGGTGCCGTTGGTCACCAGTGGCACGCGGTTTTGCGAGGTGATGGGCTGGTACTTGATGTCGAGCTTGGACAGGCCCAGCTGCTTTTGCAGGTCCGCAATGATGTGCTCGGCCATTTCGGTGTGAAAGCCCACGTACTTGCCGTTGCCCAGCGTGTACGACAGGCCCGAGGATTCGCGCACGCCCAGGGTGATGGCGCCTGCATTCTTGATTTTTGCCAATGTGTCGTTGGCCTGTGCCATGGCACTGCCTGCTGCCAGAACAGCCACAGCAGCGGTGAACCAGTATTTTTTCATGTCAATTTCCTAGTGATTCAGTGGAAAGCAAAATGAATTCTAGAAGCCAAAGCGCTGAAAAACCGATTGTTCAGCAGCCTGTTAGGGAATGCGATAAGTGCAGAGTCCAAACATGCAGGCCTGCGCGTCACCTGCGCGACTTGCAAAAAAACAGCTTCAGCCGCCCGGTGCGATGGCAGCAGCCGGGTTCTGCTGCTGCAAAAACGCCCACAGTGCCTGCGCCGGGCCTTTGGCCTGCTCTTTGCCGTTGGGTTTTTCGCGGCAGATGCGCACGTCCATGGTCATCTCCAGGCCGGCCAGCCCTTCGGGCGCGGCGCGCACCAGCCGGCGCGCGCGCAATTCCTTCTGCACCGCGCTGTGCGGAAGAAAGGCAATGCCATGGCCTTCCAGCGCCATGGCCTTGAGGCCTTCGGCCATGTCGGTTTCGTACACCCGGTCCAGGTGCAGCGGGGTGCTGGACTGCTTGAGGATCAGGTCGGTGACATGGACCAGG
>JAGOCN010000317.1 GCA_017998735.1 Giesbergeria sp. | reverse complement strand
GCCACGCCCATGGCCAGCGCCATGGCGGCAATGCCGGGCAGCGTCAATGTGGCCTGCAGCATCGACAGCACCGCAATCAGCATCAGCACGTTCACGCCCAGCGCCACGGTGGAAAACACGCCAAACAGCATGTAGTAGAAGCACATGAAGACCGCAATGGCCAGCATGCCCCAGACCACGCTCTGGATGCCGCGGCTGATGTTGTCGGCGCCCAGGCTGGGGCCAATGGTGTATTCCTCAATGATTTCCATGGGCGCGGCCAACGAGCCGGCGCGCAGCAACAGCGACGTGTCGTTGGCTTCCTGCGTGGTCATGCGGCCCGAAATCTGCACCCGACCGCCGCCGATTTCCGAGCGGATGACCGGCGCCGTCACCACTTCGCCCTTGCCCTTTTCAAACAGCACGATGGCCATGCGCTTGCCGATGTTCTCGCGCGTGATGTCCTTGAAGATGCGCGAGCCCTTGGCGTCGAGCGTCAGGTTGACGGTGGCTTCCTGCGTCTGGCTGTCAAAGCCGGGCTGGGCGTCGGTCAGGTTCTCGCCGGTCAGCACCACCTGCTTTTTCACGATCACCGCCTGGCCATTGCGGTCCAGGTACTTTTCATCGCCAAACGGCACCGGACCGGAGCCGATTTCGGCAGCGCGCGCGTCGGCGCCCTCGTCCACCATGCGCACTTCCAGGGTGGCGGTGCGGCCCAGGATGTCCTTGGCCTTGGCGGTGTCCTGCACACCGGGCAGCTGCACCACGATGCGGTCCAGGCCCTGCTGCTGGATCACCGGCTCGGCCACGCCGAGTTCGTTGATGCGGTTGTGCAGCGTGGTGATGTTCTGCTTGAGCGCCTGCTCCTGCACGCGGCGCGTGGCCTCGGGCTTGATGGTGGCGGCCAGGCGCAGCTCTTCGCCTTCGCCGCTGCTGGCCATCTGCAGGTCGGCAAACTGGTCGGCGATCAGGTTGCGCGCCGCCGTGCGGGTGGCCTCGTCGCGCACGCGGATGTCGATGGTCTGGCCGCTCCTGCTGATGCCGCCGTGGCGAATGTTCTTGTCGCGCAGCGCGGTGCGGATGTCGCCGGCATACGACTCGGCCTTCTTGGTCAGCGCTGCCTGCATGTCCACCTGCAGCATGAAGTGCACGCCGCCGCGCAAATCCAGGCCCAGGTACATGGGCGCGGCGTTGATGGCCGACAGCCAGGCCGGCGAGCGTGACACCAGGTTCAGCGCCACGATGTAGACGGGGTCTGCCGGGTCGGGCACCAGCGCCTTTTGCAGCGCGTCCTTGGCCTTGAGCTGGGTGTCGGGCGTGTCAAAACGCGCCCGCACCGAGGTGCCTTCCAGCCCGATCAGGTCGGGCTTTATGCCGGCGGCGTCCAGCGTTTCCTGCACGCGCTGCAAGAGCGCGTTGTCCACCTTGACGGTAGCCTTGAGGGACGACACCTGCACGGCCGGCGCTTCACCAAAGAAATTGGGCAGGGTGTACAAAATCCCCACCAACAGCGCGACCACCAGGATCGCGTACTTCCAGACCGGGTAACGGTTCATGATCGCGCTTCTATCTCAACGTAACAGGGGTTGCGGACGCCCACGCGGCGCCGCGAAAAACTCAGGGCCGCAACGGCAGCGCCAGTCCGGCTTGCTTACTTGAACGAGCCCTTGGGCAACACCTGCAGCACGGCGGCGCGCTGCACCTGCACTTCCACGTTGTTGGCAATCTCGACATGCAGGTACTGTTCGGACAGGCGCGTGACGCGGCCCAGCATGCCGCCGCCAATCACCACCTCGTCGCCCTTGGCAATCGCCTGCACCATGGCGCGGTGCTCTTTCTGGCGCTTCATCTGCGGGCGGATCATGATGAAGTACAGCACCACGAACATCAGCACCAGCGGCAGCATGCCGGTCAGGGTGGACATCATGTCGCCGCCGGCAGCGGCGGCCGGGGCGGTCTGGGCAAAGGCAGAGGAAATCAGCACGGAGAAGCTCCCATCAAAAGGGTCGTCAGAGGGGTCGTCAAAAGGGCATGTCCGGCCCGGCGGGCGCAGGCGCGCCGCCCGGGCGGAAAGCGCAGATTGTATGCGGCGCCCTTATCACACCCAAAGCGCCGGGCAAGGCGCCGGCAGGGCCTTGGCACAGAGAAATTTCAGCGCTGCCATGCACTGCATTCCGGCAAAGTTTTTCAAAAGGTTTGCAGGCAGGCCATCGCACGGCGCAGCCATTTTCAGGTCAAAATGCCCTCCAGCGCATGTGCAGCCTGCGCCAGCAGCTCCTTTTTTGATAGCATGCAGAATGCAGTGCAAGGCAGCCGGGACAGACAGGGCAGACAGGGCCGACCCTGTGCCGTGCCCTTGCCTTTTTTGCATTGCATTGCACTGCCCTGCCCTGTCCGTGCCTGCCTTGCCTGCGCCGCTGAGCCGCCCTCGGCCCAGCTTCAGGCCACGGCGCGCTGGGCGGTCGGGTGGCGCCATTCCTGCACCAGCGCGTCCCACTGGGCGCGGGCAGTCTTCAGGTGGCGCTCCTTCACATGGCCATAGCCACGGATGCCTTCGGGAATGCGCGCAATCTCCACCGCCAGCGCAATGCGCTCGGGCGACAGGTTGGGCAGCAGTTCTTCGATGCAGGCGCGGTACTCCTGGACCAGCGCGCGCTCGGTCTGGCGCTCGGCGCTGTGGCCAAACACATCGAGCGCGGTGCCGCGCAGGCCCTTGAGGCGCCGCAGCACGCCAAAGGCGCTGCGCACCCACGGGCCAAAGGACTGCTTGACCAGTTCGCCCTGGTCGTTCTTCTTGGCCAGCAGCGGCGGCGCCAGGTGGTGCACGATCTTGTAGTCGCCTTCAAACATGGCGGCAATCTTGTCGGTAAATGCCGGGTCGGTGTGCAGACGCGCCACCTCGTACTCGTCCTTGTAGGCCATCAGCTTGAACAGGTAGCGCGCCACGGCCTCGGCCAGCCTGGTGCCGGTGCCGGCCTGCGCTTCGGCTGCCTTCACCTTGTCAACAAACGCCACGTATTCGGCCGCATAGGCCGCATTCTGGTAGCTGGTCAGAAACTCCACCCGCAGCGCCAGCGTGTCGGCCAGTGACGGCTTGCGCACAAACTGCACCACCTGCTGCTGCGCCTTGGCCGGCTGCATCAGCGCCTGCACGGCCTTCAGGTCGTGCGCGCAGCGCCGGCCCCAATCAAAGGCGGCCTGGTTGTTGGCCACCTGTACGCCGTTCAGCTCCATGGCGCGCATGAGGGACGCCAGCGACAGAGGCACACGGCCTTTTTGCCAGGCGTAGCCGAGCAGCAGCGGGTTGGTGTAGATGCTGTCGCCCAGCATTTGCGAGGCCACCTGTTCGGCGTCAAAGCTGCCCACCAGGTCGGCGCCTACGGCTGCGGCCACCGCGCTTTCGCAGGCGCCGCCCGGAAACTGCCAGTCCGGCTG
>JAGOCN010000316.1 GCA_017998735.1 Giesbergeria sp. | reverse complement strand
CGCACCAGGCGCCACATGTCGTGGCGCAGCTCCACGTCCACGCCGGCGCTGGGCTCGTCGAGGAACAGGATTTTGGGCTCGTGCGACAGCGCCTTGGCAATCAGCACGCGCCGTTTCATGCCGCCCGACAGCGCCAGAATCTTGTTGTCCTTCTTGTCCCAGAGCGACAGGTCTTTCAGGATCTTTTCCATCAGCGCCGGGTTGGCCGGCTTGCCAAACAGGCCCCGGCTGAAGCTGACCGTGTCCCACACGGTTTCAAACGAATCGGTGTGCAGTTCCTGCGGTACCAGGCCAATGCTGGCGCGGGCGGCGCGGTAGTCGCGCACGGTGTCATGGCCGTCGGCGGTCACCGTGCCTTCGGTGGCGCTGCTCATGCCGCAGATGACGCTGATCAGCGTGGTCTTGCCGGCGCCGTTGGGGCCGAGCAGGGCAAAGATTTCTCCCCGGCGGATGTCAAGGTTGATGTTCTTCAGCGCCTGAAAGCCGCCGGCATAGGTTTTGCCCACGCCGCGCACGCGCACGATGGCATCGGCGTCGGCAGGCAGCAGAAAGGAAGAAGGTACGGGCATGGAGAGAGGCTGCAACAGCAACAAGGACAGAAAGAAAAAAGCCAGCGCGCCGGCAAGGCAGAGGCAGCTGGCGGCAGGCCCAGAAGAGGCAGAAGAGGCAGAAGAGGCAAAAGGAGTGGGCGGGCCCGGCGGCAGCCGCGGATTGTGGCCCCAACAGCGTGGGCGCGCTGGCAGCGCGCTGGGTGCCACCGGCGCCGGCAGGGCAAAAAATCAGTGGGCCAGCAGCGCCAGCGCGTCGCTGCGCCAGCCGTCCAGTGCGGTGTAAAAGCCCTCCCAGACGCAGCCATGGCAGCCGCGCCCGCAGCAGGTGGTGGGCTCGGGCGGGGGCGGGCGCAGGGCGCTGTCGAGGCCCAGGCCTTTGCACCGGGCCAGGCCGCGCAGGTGCGCCACCAGTGCATGGGCGGTGGGCAGGTCACACAGGGGCACGCTGGCCGGGTCGTGGCGGGAAAAACGCGGCTGGTGCAGGCCGGCAAAGCTGCCGGTTTCGCTGAACATGGCGGCCGGGCGCGCCCAGAGGGCGGCGCCGTCCGGGCCTTCTTTCAGCCCTGCGCCATACAACGCCCGGTACAGCACCATGGCCTGCAGGGTTTCGCTGCAGCGCGCCACGCCCAGCACTTCGTACCAACCGCCCTTGTAGTGCCGGTACAGGCCGGACGCGGGGGCGTGCAGCGGGGGCAGGGCGGTTTCAGGCAGGTCGGCCGCAGGTGCAGGTGCAGGTGCAGGTGCAGCCGGGACCAATGCGGCCGGGGCAGGTTCAGCGGCCACGGGCGGCAGCCACTTCCTGGCCCAGTTCAATCACTGCCAGCGCGTAGTAGCTGGACCAGTTGTAGCGCGTGACCGCATAAAAATTTTGCGTGCCGGCGACAAAGCTGGGCGGCGCATCGCCGTTTTGCAGCTCCACCAGCGCCAGCGGGCCGCTGTGCTGTGCACCTGCGCCCTGCACCTCGGCGCCGAGTTCGGCCATGCGGCTGGCGCTGAAGGTGGGCAGGATGTCGGGCGCCAGCAGCGTGGCCAGGTCGGTGCCGGCCGGGCTGAACACCACCGGGTAGTGCGTGGGCATGCCGGGCGTCCAGCCGTGCGCGATGAAGTAATTGGCCACCGAGCCGATGGCGTCTTCGGGGCTGTCGTGCAGGTCGATGTGGCCGTCGTGGTCAAAGTCCACCGCCCAGCGCGCCAGGCTGGTGGGCATGAACTGGCCCAGGCCCTGGGCGCCGGCATAGCTGCCAAGCGGCGCCGCGGGGTCGGTGCCGCCGCGCTCGGCCAGGCTCAGAAACTGCTCCAGCTCGCCGCGAAAGTAGGCGCGGCGCGCCTCGGCGCGCGGGTGCGCGTCGGGGAAATCAAAGGTCAGCGTGGCCAGCGCGTCCAGCACCCGAAAGTTGCCCATGTGGCGGCCATACAGCGTTTCCACACCAATGATGCCGACGATGATTTCTGCCGGCACACCGTATTCGCGCTCGGCACGGGCCAGGGCTGCTGCATGGTCCTGCCAGAAGCGCACGCCGGCGCCGACCCGCACCGGGTCGATGAAACGGCCCCGGTAGGCGGCCCAGTTTTTGGCCGTGCCACGCGTGGGCGGCAGCATCAGGCGCGGCACCTGCGGCAGAAAGCGCGCCTGGCCCAGGGTGCTGCGCAGCCAGCCGGCGTCCAGCCCCCGGCGCTCGGCCACATCGTCGGCAAACGCTGCCACGTCGGCGCGGCTGGCGTAGTAGCTGGCGGCAGGGGCGGCAGGCGCTGCAGAAGCGGCAATGCCCGCCACACGGGTGCGCGGTTTTTTGGAATGATTTTGGGCTGCAGCGCTGATGCACAGTGCGCCAGCAGCTATCAAAAGCAGAGCGTTACGCAATGCAACGCCGCGCGGGCGGCCGGCTTTGAAAGACAAGGTGCTGTGCAAGCTGGAAGGCAGAAAGGAAGAGGTCACGGTCATGGCGTGCATTGTCGCCACTACCGTGCCCAGGTCGTCTCGGGGGTGTGGTCGGTGGTGCCGGGGACGCCCTGGCCGGTGCCTGGCGGGTTGCCGCCCTGGCGCGCCGGCGGCCAGGGCAGGCGCCGCCCGGCGCGGCGCAGAGCGCGCAGCTGCACCGCCGGGCCGGGCGCGCCCGGCGCCTGCGGCGCATAGCGCAGCTGCTCCAGGCGCAGCAGCCAGGCGGCCAGCGGGGCGGCCGCGTCGCTGCCAAAGTGCGCCTGCACCTGCGCGGCCATGGCGCGCGGCGGCAGGTGCGCGGGCAGCGCCAGGCCGGCGCGGGCCAGGCGCTGGCGGGCATCGGCCACCAGGCGCAGCCACGGGTCGTGCTGGCGCCGTTCCCACAGCGCCCACAGGGCGCCGAAAAGCGCCACCACGCCCACCAGGCCGGCCAGCAGGCGCAGCAGGTCGCTCCAGTCGGGCGCGTCCATGCCCAGGGCGCGCAGCAGGTCGAACTGGCGCGCCTGTGTGTAGTTCAGCACCCACTGGTTCCAGCGGCTGTTGGTGGCCTCCCACACGGCGCGCAGGCGCTCGCCCAGCTGGATGCCGATGGCGTTGCCGATGGCCTCGCCAATCACGCCGCGCGGTGCGCGCAGGCGCTGCAGCTGGCCGGTGCGGCCGGGGGCGACAGCGCCGGTCGGGTCGATGCGCACCCAGCCCCGGCCCTCCAGCCAGACCTCGGCCCAGGCGTGGGCATCGCTCTGGCGCACGGTCCAGTCGCCGTCCACCGGGTTGCGTTCGCCGCCTTGGTAGCCGGTGACGATGCGCGCCGGCACGTCGCCCGCCCGCATCAGCACCACAAAGGCCGAGGCAATGTGTTCGCAAAAGCCGGTCTTTCGGTCAAACCAGAATTCGTCGGCGGTGTGCGTGCCGTACACGCCGGGCTCCAG
>JAGOCN010000315.1 GCA_017998735.1 Giesbergeria sp. | reverse complement strand
AAGTCCACCAGCAAAATCGCGTTCTTGGTCACCAGCCCCATCAGCATGACGATGCCGATGACGGAAAACATCGACAGCGCCGAGCCAAAAATGAGCAGCGCCAGCACCACGCCAATCAGCGTCAGCGGCAGCGCGGTCATCAGCGCCAGCGGTTGCAGAAAGCTCTTGAACTGGCTGGCCAGGATCATGTAGATGAACACGATGGCCAGCACCAGCGCCGAGATGGCATAGCCAAAGGCCTCGGCCATGTTCTTGGTGGAGCCGCCAAACTGGTAGCGGTAGCCGGGCGGAAACGCCACCGTGTCCAGCGCCTGGCGGATGTCCTGGGACACCTCGCCGGTGGAGCGGTAGTGCACATTGCCCGAAATGGCCACTTCGCGGGTCATGTCGCGCCGGTTGATCTGGTTCGGCCCGGTCGCTTCCCGCACGCTGGCCACCTGGTTGAGCCGCACGGTGCGCGTGCTGCCGTCGGCGCCGGTGATGGAAAACGGCAGGCGTTCCAGGTCCTGCGGGGTGGTGCGCGCCTCGGGCGCCAGGCGCACGTTGACATCGTAGGTCTGGTCATCGGGTGCGCGCCAGTTGCCCACCGTTTGCCCCGCCACCAGGGTGCGCAGCGCGCCCGCCATCTGCGACACCGACAGGCCCAGGTCGGACGCCGCATCGCGCCGCACCGCCACATCGATCACCGGCTTGTCGGCCTTCAGGCTCGAATCCAGGTCCACCAGGCCGGGAATGGCATGGATCTTTTGCTGCACCATGTCGGTCAGGCGGGCCAGCTCCTGCAAGTCCGGCCCCTGCAGCGAAAACTCGATCTGCTTTTGCCCGCCCACCGGGTCCAGCAGGCCGATGTGCGTCACGGTGATGCCTGGAATTTCGCGCAGACGCTGGCGCAGCTGGCCGGAGATTTCCTCCTCGCCGCGCGTGCGCGCCTTGCGGTCCACCAGCCGGATGTACACGTTGGCGTACATCTTTCCCTGCGCGCTGCCGGTGTTGATGGTGGACAGCGTGTAGCGCACCTCGGGCAGGGTGCGCACCAGGGCTTCGACCTGGCGCGCCTTGGCTTCGGTGGCTTGGATGGACGAGCCTACAGGGGTGTAGAAATTGATCGACGTTTCAGAAAAGTCCGCCTTGGGCACAAATTCGGTGCCCACCAGACGCACCATGAACACGCTGGCCACAAAGATGGCCAGCGCCACCCCCAGCGTGGTCAGCTTGTGGCCCAGCGCCCAGCGCAGGATGTGCTGGTAGCCCTCGGCGAGCGATTCGGTGGCGCGGTCAAACCAGCCGGTGACGCGGCCAATGGTGCGGTCGTACAGCGTGAGCGGCTGGCCTTCGGGGCGCTGGGCGCCATGCTGGTGGATGCTCGGGTCGTGCCAGATGCTCGACAGCATCGGGTCCAGCGTGAAGCTGACAAACATCGAGATCAGCACCGCCGCCACGATGGTGATGCCGAACTCGTGAAAGAACTTGCCGATGATGCCGCCCATGAAGCCGATCGGCAGGAACACCGCCACGATCGACAGCGTGGTGGCCAGCACCGCCAGGCCGATCTCCTGCGTGCCGTCCAGCGCGGCGGCATAGTTGCCTTTGCCCATCTGCACATGGCGCACGATGTTCTCGCGCACCACGATGGCGTCGTCGATCAGCAGGCCCACGCACAAACTCAATGCCATCAACGTGATCATGTTGACCGTGAAGCCAAACAGGTTCATGAACAAAAAGGTGCCGATGATGGAAATCGGCAAGGTCAGCCCGGTGATCACCGTGGAGCGCCACGAGTTGAGGAACAGAAACACGATCAGCACCGTCAGCAGCGCGCCCTCGATCAGCGTCTGGCGCACGTTGTCCACCGCCACGCGGATCGGGCGGGCACTGTCGGCAATGGTTTCCAGCCGCACGCCCGGCGGCAGCTCGCTGCGCAGCGCCTCCACCGCCTGGTTCAGGCCATCGACCACCTCGATGGTGTTTTCGCCCTGGGCCTTTTGCACCGACAGCAGCAGCGTGCGCTGGCCGTTGAAAAGCGCCAGGCTTTCCACTTCCTGTGCGCCGTCCTGCACGCGGGCCAGTTGTTCCACCCGCACCGGCGCGCCGTTTTTTCGCGCCACGATGATGCGGCCGAAGTCTTCCGGGCGCTGCATGCGGGCGTCGATCTGCACCACGCGCTCCTGCGCCAGCGAACGGATGGCGCCCAGCGGCAGGTCCTGGTTTTCGCTGCGCACCGCCTGCGCCACCTGTTCGGGCGAAATGCCAAAGGCTTCCAGCGCCAGCGGGTCCAGGTAGATGTTGATTTCGCGCTCGGTGGCACCCACCAGGTTCACGGCGCCCACGCCGCGCACGTTTTCCAGGCGTTTTTTCAAAGTCTGCTCGGCCCAGCTGCTGAGTTCGACCGCGCTGCGCTGCGGCGCGCCATCGGCTGCGTCGGGCAGCACCGCCAGCGACCACACCGCCCGGCTGGCCGGGTCAAAGCGCAGCACGCGCGGCTCCTTCACCTCGTCGCGCAACAGCGGGCGCACGCTGGCCACCTTTTCGCGCACGTCTTCGGCGGCCTTGCGGCCATCGACGCTCAGCTGGAATTCGATGATCACGACCGTGCTGCCCTCGAAGCTGCGCGATGTCAGGGCGTTGATGCCGGCAATCGAATTGACCGCTTCCTCGATTTTCTTGGTGACCTCGCTCTCGACAATTTCGGGCGATGCGCCGGGGTACTCGGCCGTGACCACCACCACCGGAAAGTCGATGTCAGGGAACTGGTCGACCTTGAGGCGCTGGTAGGAAAACACGCCCAGCACCACAAAGGCCAGCATCACCATGGTGGCAAACACCGGGTTTTTCAGACTGACTTGGGTAAACCACATGGTGTGCTGCGCTGCTCAGGGTTGCGAGGAAGGGGCTGGCGCGGGCGCTGGCGTTGTGCCTGCTGCTGCTGCTGCTGCTGCTGCTGCTGTTTCTGCCGTTGCGGGGGACGCGCTCTGCGCTGCTGGCAGCACCAGCACCGTGCCCTCGGGCAAGGCGCCCACGCGCCCGGTCAGCACCTGCATGCCTTCCTTCAGCCCTTCGGCCGCCACCAGCGTCTGGTCGCCTTCGCGCGAACGTGCGCCAGGCTGCACGTTCAGGTGCACCACGCGGCCCTGCTGCACCAGCTGCACATAGGGCGCCGGCTTGTCGGTGCGCACTGCGTCCAGCGGCACCGCCAGCACGTCTGCGCTGCCGGTCTCCAGCATGCCTTGCACAAACAGGCCCTGGCGCAGCGCTGGCAAACCGTCTTTTGCACTGCCGTAGCCGCTGTTGTCCACCGCCAGGTACACCGGCACCGACCGGCTGCCAGCCTGGGCGCTGGGGTTGATGCGCGCCACGGTGGCGGTGAACGTCGCCGCGCTGGTGCTGTTGCCCTCGATCTGCAGGCGCGCCGTCTGGCCAATGC
>JAGOCN010000314.1 GCA_017998735.1 Giesbergeria sp. | reverse complement strand
CCCGCTACTTTGCCGACACCCAGCGCGTCCAGGACCTCGAATCGCGCCTGCTCACCTGCATGTCCACCCTGCAGGGTCTGGACAGCGAAAAAATCGCGGCCACGCCCTTTGGCAAGGACGAGCAGAAGAACGTGACTGCCCTGGCCACCTGGATTGCGGCGGAATCGAAAGGCTTGAAGTTCGCACTGCCGCAGAACCATGCCCAGGAAAAGCTCTATTACGAAGTGGGCAAGCGCCTGTTCTTTCAGCGCGGCGGCACGCACGACTTTGCCTGCGCCTCTTGCCATGGCGAGGAAGGCAAGCGCATCCGGCTGCAGGACCTGCCGATGCTCACCAAAAATCCGGGCGATGGCGTGGGCTTTGCCGCCTGGCCGGCCTACCGGGTTTCAAACGGGCAGATGTGGGGCATGCAGCAGCGCCTGAACGACTGCTACCGCCAGCAGCGCTTTGCCTACCCGAAATTCGGCAGCGATGCCATCACCGCGCTGGGCGTGTACCTGGGCGTGAACGCCGAAGGTGCCAAGTCCATTGCGCCAGCCATCAAGCGCTGAGACCGAACAGGAGCACGCACATGAACATCCACACCAGCCACAAAATTGCACTCGCAGGGCTTGCCGCCATTGCCCTCGCCGGCATTGCCGGGTGCGCCGCCAGCAGCGCAAGCAGCATGGACGCAGACAAGATGGCCATGGAAATCGCCCAGCGCTCGTTCCGTGACGAAGGCATCGTCAAGGCCGAGCCGGTGCTGGCAGGCGACGAAACCCTGAGCGCCTGCAGCGCTGCCGACGTGGCCGGCAAGCAGCTTGACGACAAGACCGCACGTGCCATCGAAGCCGAAAACCTCAGGACGGTGCAGTGGCCGCAGGGCGGCAAATACCTGGGCGACTGGCGCGAAGGAGAAAAGATTGCCCAGAACGGCCGGGGCAACACCTTCACCGACACCGCCCGCACGGTCAATGGCGGCAACTGCTACAACTGCCACCAGATCACCAAGAAGGAAATTTCCTTTGGCACCATCGGGCCGAGTCTCTACCAGTACGGCAAGCTGCGCGGCGTGACCGATCCTTCCAGCGAGGCGTCCCAGGCCGTCGTGAAGTACACCTGGGGCAAGATCTGGAACTCCAAGGCCTACAACGCCTGCTCGAACATGCCCCGTGCCGGCCACAAGGGCATCCTCAACGAGCAGCAGATTGCCCATGTGGTGGCCCTGTTGCTGGACCCCAAATCGCCGGTCAATGAATAACCCGCATTGAACCCTTCCGGAACCTGGCGCTGCCGGGTTTTTCTCTTTCTTGCCGGCCTCGCGCCCCTTTCCTCCAATGAATCTTTCCACCCGCGAATTTCTCCAGGTGCTGGGCGCTGGCGCTGCGGCCGGCATGGGCCTGAAGGCCCATGCGCAGACCGACGGCAAGGCGGCGGCCAAAGGCCTGTACGACATCCCGAAGTTCGGCAATGTGTCGTTTCTGCACATGACGGACTGCCACGCGCAACTCAAGCCGATTTACTTTCGCGAGCCCAGCGTCAACATCGGCGTGGCAGACATGAAGGGGCGGCTGCCCCACCTGGTGGGCGAAGACCTGCTGAAGGTGGCTGGCCTGCGCCCCGGCACGGCGCAGGCCTATGCGCTCACCTGCCTGGATTTTGAAAAAGCCGCGCGCCGCTACGGCAAGGTGGGTGGGTTTTCGCACCTGAGCACCCTGGTGCAGCAGCTGCGGGCCAGCCGCCCGGGCGCGCTGCTGCTGGACGGCGGCGACACCTGGCAAGGCTCGGGCACGGCGCTGTGGACCAATGGTCAGGACATGGTGGACGCCTGCAAGCTGCTGGGCGTGGACATCATGACCGGCCACTGGGAGTTCACGCTGGGCATGGCGCGCGTCAAGGAAATCGTCGAAAAGGACTTTGCCGGCAAGGTCGATTTTCTGGCGCAGAACATCAAGACCGCCGATTTTGGCGACCCGGTGTTCAAGCCCTACGTCATCCGCGAAATGAACGGCGTGCCCTGCGCCATCATCGGCCAGGCCTTTCCGTACACCCCCATTGCCAACCCGCGCTACATGGTGGCCGACTGGGAGTTCGGCATCCAGGACCAGCACATGCAGGAAATGGTGGACGAAGCCCGTGCCAAGGGCGCCAAGGTGGTGGTGGTGCTGAGCCACAACGGCATGGACGTGGACCTGAAGATGGCCAGCCGGGTGACCGGCATCGACGCCATCCTGGGCGGCCACACGCACGACGGCATGCCGGTGCCCACCCTGGTCAGCAACCCGGGCGGCAAGACCATCGTCACCAACGCCGGCTCCAATGGCAAGTTTCTGGGCGTGCTGGACTTTGATGTGAAGGATGGCCGCATCGCCGACTTTCGCTACCGCCTGCTGCCCATTTTTGCCAACGTGCTGCCGGCCGACCCGCAGATGGAAGCGCTCATCACGCGCATCCGTGCGCCTTACGAGGCCAGGCTGGGCGAAACCCTGGCCACCACCGAAGGCACGCTGTACCGGCGCGGCAATTTCAACGGCACTGGCGACCAGCTGATCGTGGACGCGCTGATGGACGTGCAAGGGGCTGACATGGCGTTTTCGCCGGGCTTTCGCTGGGGCACCTCGCTGGTGAGCGGGCAGGCCATCAGCCGCGAATGGCTGATGGACATGACCGCCACCACCTATTCGTACGCCACGGTGTCAGAGATGAAAGGCAGCATGGTCAAGACCGTGCTGGAAGACGTGGCCGACAACCTGTTCAACCCCGACCCCTACTACCAGCAGGGCGGCGACATGGTGCGCACGGGCGGGCTGGAGTACACGATTGCGCCGTCGGCGGCCATGGGCGGGCGCATCAGCCACATGCGCATTGCAGGCAAGGCCCTTGACCCTGACAAGACCTACAAGGTGGCAGGCTGGGCGCCTGTGGCCGAAGAAGCGCGCAGCGAAGGCAACAAACCGGTGTGGGAACTGGTCGAGCAGTGGCTCAAGGCGCGTGGCGGCAAGGTGTCTGCGCGCAAGCCGAACACGCCCAAGATGATCTGAAAGCGCTTGCGCACAACAGCGAAGCAACGCGAAAAAGGCAGCGCCAGCAGCCGGGTTCGGGCTGCTGGTGGTTTCATGCAAGACAGTTCATGTTGAAATTGCTATGAAATAAATAGCTGCTGGCGCAAGCTGTGCATGGGCTGGAGGCTGTTTTTGCTTGTATTGGCTTGCCCGCAATATCGTCTGCTTTACACCGGCAAGTTATTGTGTGCCTGCGCACTCATGTCCGGAAAAAGGGGTTTGGTGGCGCGTGAGTAAACGCCAACCCATCCACTTTCTGCCACAAAAGCCCAGGCGTTCAGGCTGCAGCGCTGCGCCTCTTGGCATTCCCTTTGCCCGACAGTCTTGCCAGCGACCCCCGGCGCGGGTCCCTTTTTCCAGCAAGGCACCCGCGTCCGCTGCC
>JAGOCN010000313.1 GCA_017998735.1 Giesbergeria sp. | reverse complement strand
GGCGTGCGCGTTCTTCGCCCGCCACGTCCAGCCCCACCTGGCCCTGGTGCAGCATGACGGTGCGCTCGCCCACGTCCAGGGCTTGCCTCATGCTGTGCGTGACCATCATGGTGGTGAGCTGGTTCTCCTGCACGATGCGCGCCGTCAGCTTCAACACAAATTCGGCGGTTCGCGGGTCCAGGGCTGCGGTGTGCTCGTCGAGCAGCAGTATGCGGGACGGCTGCAGCGCCGCCATCAACAGGCTCACGGCCTGGCGCTGGCCGCCCGAGAGCAGGCCGATGCGGTCGGTCAGGCGGTTCTCCAGCCCCAGGCCGAGCGTGGCCAGCCGCGCACGGAAGGTGTCGCGCAGCGACGCCTTGACCGCGCTGCGCAGGCCCCGGCGCGTGCCGCGCTGCTGCGCCAGCGCCATGTTTTCTTCAATGGTCAGGTCTTCGCAGGTGCCGGCCATCGGGTCTTGAAAAACCCGTGCCACGCGCTCGGAGCGCGCCCACACCGGTTTGCGTGTCACGTCCTGGCCGTCGATGGTGATGCGGCCGTCGTCCACGCTCTGGTCGCCCGAGATGGCGTTCAGGAAGGTGGACTTGCCGGCGCCGTTGGAGCCGATGACGGTGACGAACTGGCCGGCCGGAATGTCCAGCGACATGCCGCGCAGCGCGCGCGTTTCAATCGGGGTGCCGGGGTTGAAGGTGAGGACAAGGTTCTGGGCGCTCAGCATGGGCTTTGACAATCTGCGCTGGGCGCTCGGTTAAGGGGCACGGCGTTTGGCCGCCATCTTGTGCTTGAGCTGCGGAATCACCAGCGCCACCGTGACCAGCAAAGCGGTGACCAGGTTCAGGTCCTGGGCCTTGAGGCCGATGAAGTCGCTGTTGAGCGCCAGCGCGATGAAAAAGCGGTAAACGATGGCGCCAAGGATGACCGCCAGCGTGGCCAGCACCATGCGCCGCGACGGCAAAATGCTCTCGCCCACAATCACCGCCGCCAGGCCGATGACGATGGTGCCGATGCCCATGGAAATGTCCGCGCCGCCCTGCGTCTGCGCAAACAGCGCGCCCGCCAGCCCCACCAGCGCGTTCGACACCGCCATGCCCAGCAGCACCATGGCGCCGGTGTTGACGCCCTGCGAGCGCGCCATGCGGGCGTTCGAGCCGGTGGCGCGGATCGCCAGGCCCCGTTCGGTGGCAAAAAACCAGTCCAGCAGCAGCTTGGCGGCCACCACCACCACCGCCAGCAGCAAGGGCCGGGCAAGGTAGTCGTCCATGCCGGCGGGCTGCAGCTGCGTGAACAGCGTCGGGTCGTTGATCAGCGGCACGTTCGGGCCGCCCATGATGCGCAGGTTGATCGAATACAGCGCAATCATCATCAGGATGCTGGCCAGCAGGTCCATGATTTTCAGGCGCACGTTCAGCCATCCGGTGATCAGGCCGGCGGCGGCTCCGGCGGCGGTGGCGGCGAGTGTTGCCAGCCACGGGTTGGTGCCGGTGGAAATGAGGATGGCGCAGACCGCGCCGCCGAGCGGAAAGCTGCCGTCCACGGTCAGGTCGGGAAAGCGCAAGAGCCGGAACGAGATGAACACGCCCAGCGCCACCAGACTGAAGATCAGGCCGATTTCAACAGCGCCTAGCAGGGAAAAGAGAGACATGGGGGAATGCCCGCAAAGGGTGGGAAGAGGACACGGCAGTCCGGGAAACAGCATGCAAAAGAGCCGGCGCACCGCCGGGCCGGGCGCGCTCTTGGTTCCGAAAGGGGCCGCCACCGCCGGCCACGGCGCCGGTCGGTGGCAGCCCTTCAGGGGCTCTGGACGTCAGCTCACTTGACCACGGTGGCGGCCGACTTGATCAGCGCGTCCGACAGTTTCACGCCCTGCTTTTCTGCGGCGCTGGGGTTCACGAACAGCTCGATCTTGGTGCTGACTTCGGGCTTGATGTCGCCGGGCTTTTCGCCCTTGAGGATGCGCGCCACCATGCGGCCGGTCTGCTCGCCCAGGTCGCGGTAGTTGATGCCGTAGGCCGCAATGGCGCCGCGCTTGACACTGTCGGTGTCCGACGCAATCAGCGGAATCTTCGCGTCCTGGCCCACTTTGACCAGCGACTCGTAGGCCGACACCACGTTGTTGTCGGTGTTGGTGTAAATCACGTCCACCTTGCCAATCAGCGAGCGCGCGGCGCTGCCCACGTCCACCGAGCGCGGCGCGGCCGCTTCCACCAGCGCCATGCCCAGCGTGGGCAGGAGCTTTTGCATTTCCTTGACCACCACCACCGAGTTGGCTTCGCCGGGGTTGTAAACCATGCCGATGCGCTTGGCGTTGGGCACCACCTGCTTGATCAGGTCAATCTGCTTGTCCAGCGCCAGCAGGTCGGACACGCCGGTCACGTTGCCCTTCGATGCCCCCCAGCTGGACACCAGCTTGGCGGCCACCGGGTCGGTCACAGCGGAAAACACCACCGGCACGCTCTTGGTGGCGGCAATCACCGCCTGCGCCGACGGTGTGGCAATGGCCACGATGGCGTCGGGCTTGTCGCCGATGAACTTGCGGGCAATCTGCGCGGCGGTGCCGGTGTTGCCCTGGGCGCTTTGGTACTGCCACTTCAGGTTCTTGCCGTCTTCAAAGCCGGCGTCCTTCAGGGCGGCCTGCACGCCGTCGCGCACCGCGTCCAGCGCCGGGTGCTCAACGATGGCCGTGATGGCCACCGATTTTTGCTGCGCGTGCACGGGCGCCATGGCGGCCATGGCCAGGGCGATGGCGCCCAGGGGTGCCCAGGACATTTGCTTGATGTTCATCTCCAACCTTTTCTGTGGTGTTGTGTGTGTTTGCGTGTGGTGTTGCATGGCGCCCCGCTGCCGGGCAGCGGGGCGCCATCGTGCCCTGCTGTCTCTACGCCAGGCCGGTGCAGAAGCGGTGCCGTGCCTGGGGGCGAAGTCTAATGCAGCGCTGGCGTGCCTGCGCCGTGCTCAGGCGGTGGCCCGGCCCGTGCACCGGGGCAGACCGGGCCAGGCCCTGGCAGCGCACGGTTTCAAGGCCAAAAACGCCTGCAGCCCAGGCGGGCTGTGCGCCAGGTGCTATGATTTTTGAGGCAATGCCGGGGTGTACGGCAGCACAGCTTTACAGCCGTGCGGGCGGGCGGCCGTGCAACCCCGCGCTCACATGCCCGAATAGTTCGGGCCGCCGCCGCCTTCCGGCGGAATCCAGACGATGTTCTGCGTCGGGTCTTTGATGTCGCAGGTTTTGCAGTGCACGCAGTTTTGCGCGTTGATCTGCAGGCGCTCGGCGTTGCCACCCTTGGCCTCGTCGGGCACGTACTCGTACACGCCGGCCGGGCAGTAGCGCTGCTCGGGGCCGGCGTACAGCGGCAGGTTGATGCGGGTGGGCACGCTGGCGTCTTTCAGCGTCAGGTGCGCTGGCTGGTCTTCGGCGTGGTTGGTGTTGCTGATGAACACGCTGGAGAGC
>JAGOCN010000312.1 GCA_017998735.1 Giesbergeria sp. | reverse complement strand
GCCCCCTGCCCTGTCCACCCCGCCCTTCGTGCCGCAGCTGCGCCTGTACCAGGACTGGCTGCGCGCGCGGCACGGGCTGGAGTTCGACGACTACGACGCGCTCTGGCGCTGGTCGGTCACCGACCTGGACGCCTTCTGGCAAAGCATCTGGGACTACTGCGGCGTGCAGTCGCCCACGCCGCACCGCGCGGTGCTGGCGCGCAACGTGATGCCGGGGGCCGAGTGGTTTGCCGGCGCGCAGGTCAATTACGCGCAGCAGGCGCTGCGCCATGTGGACGCGGCGCACGCCGCCGGCCACCCGGCGGTCATCAGCCGCAATGAAAAGGGCGTGCACCGCGAGCTGTCGTGGCCCGAGCTGCGCCGCCAGGTCGCCTCGCTGGCACTGCACCTGCGGGCGCAGGGCGTGCAGCCGGGCGACCGGGTGGCCGCCTACCTGCCCAACATTCCCGAAGCCATGGTGGCGTTGCTGGCCACGGCCAGCATTGGCGCCGTCTGGAGCATCTGCGCGCCCGACATGGGCACGCACGCGGTGCTCGACCGCTTTCGCCAGATTGCGCCCAAGGTGCTGATCGCGGTGGACGGCATCACCTACGGCGGGCGCGACCACGACCGCCTGGACGTGCTGGCCGAACTGCGCGCGCAGCTGCCCAGCGTGCAGCACACGCTGCTGGTGGGCAACCTGGATGCTACTGTTTCCATAGCTGGTTGCGCAGACTGGGCAAGCGCTACAGGCCAAAACGATGCTGAAACCGAAGCGTTCGAGCCGCTCTGGCTGGCGTTCGACCACCCGCTGTGGATCGTTTACTCCAGCGGCACCACCGGCCTGCCCAAGCCCATCGTGCATGGCCACGGCGGCATGGTGCTGGTGTCGCTGCTGCTCAAGGGCCTGCACAACGACGTGGGCTGCAGCTACGAGGCCAACACCTTGGGCGAGCGCTACCACTGGTACAGCTCCACCGGCTGGGTGATGTGGAACGCGCAGGTGGGCGGGCTGCTGGGCGGCAGCACCTGCGTCATCTACGACGGCAACCCCGGCGGCAGCAAGGAGCGCCCCGACTGGGGCGTGCTGTGGCGCTTTGCCGCCGACACCGGCGTGACCTGGTTTGGCGCCGGCGCGGCGTTTTATGCCAACTGCATGAAGTCGGGCCTGCAGCTGGCCGACTGCGGCGACCTGTCGCGCATCCGCGCACTCGGCAGCACCGGCTCGCCCCTGCCGGCCGAAGTGCAGGCCTGGGGCACGGCGCAGTTTGCCGCGCTGGGCACGCCGGACATCTGGTGGGACAACATCTCGGGCGGCACCGATTTTTGCGGCGCCTTTCTGGGCGGCAACCGCGAGCTGCCCCAGGTGCCGGGCGAGATGCAGTGCCGCATGCTGGGCGCCGCTGTCGAGGCCTGGAACGCGCAGGGCCAGCCGGTCGTTGGCGAAGTGGGCGAACTGGTGTGCACGCAGCCGATTCCGTCCATGCCCCTGTACCTGTGGGGAGACGAAGACGGCAGCCGCTACCTGTCGAGCTATTTCGACAACTACCCGCCCGGCCACGGCCGCCGGCCCGGCGGCGGCGACGGCCCGCCCGCCATGGGCGCGGTCTGGCGCCATGGCGACTGGCTGAAAATTGGCGCGGACGGCGGCTGCACCATCTATGGCCGCAGCGACGCGACCATCAACCGCCACGGCCTGCGCATGGGCACCAGCGAAATCTACAGCGCGGTCGAAGCCCTGCCCGAGGTGCTGGACAGCCTGGTGGTGGACCTGGAGTACCTGGGGCGCGAGAGCTACATGCCGCTGTTCGTGGTGCTGCGCCCCGGCAGCGTGCTGGACGACGCGCTGCGCGGGCGCATCAACGCGGCCATCCGCACCGCCCTGTCGCCGCGCTTCGTGCCCGACGCGCTGTTTGCCGTGGCCGAGGTGCCGCGCACCCTGAGCGGCAAGAAGCAGGAGCTGCCGATCAAGAAGCTGCTGCTGGGCCAGCCGCTGGACAAGGTGGTGAACAAGGACGCCATGGCGAACCCCGGCTGCCTGGACTGGTACGAGGCCTTTGCCGCCGAGCGTGCGGTGCAGCAGCCGCAGTTCTGAAGCTTTCTTCCTGCGCTTGCGCCGACCGGTGTGCAGCCCCGCTGCATGAAAAGCTGTATTTTGCTATTGAAAAAGGAGCTGCTGGCGCAGGCTGCATATGCGCTGGAGGCAATTTTTGCCTGATTTTCGACATGGCTCAGACAGGCGACAGGCGACAGGCGACAGGCCATGGCTGCTTGCAAGTGCAGCGCCCAACATTCCGGAAATGGGGGTCAGAGCCCGAGTTTCGCTGCGCGAAATCGTGATCCGACCCCCATTTCCTGCCTCCGCCCTGCCGGCCAAGGTGCTGCAGCAGCCCAATGTGTCGCTGGCGCTGGCCAACGAGCTGATCGGTGCCGCGCTGGCCGCCTGCCATGCCGATGGCCGCGCGGCCGTGGCCGTGGTGGTGGACCGGGGCGGCAACCTGGTGGCCGTGCAGCGGGGTGACAGCGTCGGCCCGCACAACACCGAAGCCGCCGTGCGCAAGGCCTTCACCGCGCTGTCCACCAAGTCGCCCACGCGCCAGTTGGCAGCCAATGCGCGGGCCAACCCCGATTCGCACAACCTCAACACCGTCGGTTCACTGCTCTTGATTGGCGGCGGCGTGCCGCTCAAGGTGGGCCAGGACGTGATTGGCGCCATTGCCGTGGGCGGCGCGGGCGGTGCCAGCAACGACGAGGCCTGCGCCCTGCAGGCCATTGCCCAGGTGCTGCCCGGCGCAGTGCCCGCCACGGTCCACTGATTTTTTCTGGCGACCGGCGACCACGCTTCCCAACGACCGGCAACCGGCAACCCACCCCTTTTTTTCCGCCCTTTCAAACCAAGGAACCCTGACCATGACCACCTCCCTGACCTTCAAATCCCTGTGCGCCGGCATTGCCCTGTGCGGCGCTTCCGCCCTGGCTTTCGCTGCCGGCAACCCGCTGAGCGTGCACGTGCTCAACCTGCAGGACGGCCTGCCCTCGCCCGGCGTGAAAGTGCTGCTGGAAAAGCAGAACGGCAAGGACTGGACGCAGCTCAGCACCGGCACCACCAACGAAAAAGGCCGCATCACCGCGCTGTTCCCGGAAGGCAAGGCGCTGGAAAAAGGCAACTACCGCGTCACCTTCAAGACCGGCGACTGGTTTGCCGAGCACAAAATGGAAACCTTCTTCCCCGAAGTGCCCGTGATCTTCTCGGTCGACGGCACCGTGCCGCACTACCACATCCCACTGCTGCTCAGCCCCTACGGTTTCTCGACCTACCGAGGCAACTGACCGGGGCGGCGGCCTGCTGCCCATCCTGCCAACCCTGCCAGCGGTGGGGGGCAGTGAAGTCAGCACCCATTGCTATCAAAACAAGAGCTTCCAGCGCAGACTGCATCTGCGCTGGAAGCTTTTTTTGCTTGTATTTGG